>CAXNFA010000300.1:0-3492 GCA_964201105.1 Alphaproteobacteria bacterium
TGATGATTGGCCTGTTCGTCTTCATGATCGGCCGCGTCAACCAGCCCCAGATGGGCTTGCTGTATAGCGGCCTGGAACTGAAGGACTCGGGCGAGATCGTCGCCCGCCTGGAACAGCAGGGCATTCCCTATGACCTGCGCGCCAACGGCGCCCAGATTTATGTGCCCTCCGCCGATGTGCTGCGGCTGCGCATGACCATGGCCGGCGAAGGCCTGCCGTCCGGCGGGTCCATCGGCTACGAGATCTTCGATCGCACCGAGGCTCTGGGCACCACCAGCTTCGTGCAAAACGTCAACCTGGTTCGTGCACTGGAAGGTGAACTCAGCCGGACTATCCGCACCTTCTCCCAGATCGAGAATGCGCGCGTGCACCTTGTGCTGCCACGCCGTGAACTGTTCAGCCGCGAGACCCAGCCGCCCAGCGCGTCGATCGTCCTGAAGACGCGCGGTCGTGGCCGCCTGGAACGGAGCCAGGTTTCAGCCATCCAGCACCTGGTCGCGGCTTCCGTGCCCGGCCTGTCTGCGAACCGCATTTCCATCGTCGACGACTCGGGCAACCTGCTCGTCCGCAGCCAGGACCAGAATGGCGAGGGCGGCCTGGCCGAGGGCATGGCCGAGGAAATGCGCGTGTCCATTGAGAACCGGCTGCGCGCCAATATCGAACGCCTGCTTGAGCGATCGGCCGGCAACGGCAATGTCCGCGCCGAGGTCTCGGTCGACATGAACCTGAACCGCATCACCGAAAGCGAGGAACGCTACGACCCGGATGGGCAGGTGGTGCGTTCGACCCAGACCGTCGAAGACACATCGAACTCGGAAGAGCGCGGCGGCCCGCAGCCCACCACGGTCGCCAGCAACCTTCCGACCGAGCAAAACCAGAGCCAGAACAGTGGCCCGCTCAACTCGACCCGCACGGCGCGGACCGAGGAAACCACCAACTTCGAGATTTCCAAGACCAATCGCACCCGCGTGCAGGAAGCCGGCAACATCGAGCGAATCACCGTCGCAGTGCTGGTCAATGGCCTGAACACGCCGGGCGAAGGCGGCCAGCTCAACTACACGGCCCGCACGCCGGAAGAGCTTGAGCAGATGGCGGCGCTTGTCCGCTCCACCGTCGGCTTCGACCAGCGGCGCGGCGACCAGGTGCAGGTAGTCAACATGCGCTTCGCGCCCGTCGAAGAACTGCCCGACCTGGGCGGGTCCTTCCTCGGGCTGGGCAAGGCCGACTATTTCAAGATCGCCGAATTTGCCATTTTCATCCTGGTCGCGGTTCTCCTGATCCTGCTGGTTCTGCGCCCGCTGGTCGGCCGCATGGTATCGGTGATGGGCCCGCAGGAAGCCCTGCCCGATGGTGGCCAGATGGCACTAATGGCGGGCGAAGGCCAGGCGGCACTGGCCGCCCCGGAGCCTGGCGGCCTTGTCGCCACCGCCATCTCCGAAGAGGAAAGCATGATCAGCCTGGGCACAATCGAAGGCCAGCTCAAGGCGTCGTCCGTCCGCAAGATCGGCGAGATCATCGACAAGCACCCGGACGAGGCGCTGGCGATCCTGCGCACCTGGCTTTACGAGGAGTAAGCGGATGAAAAACCCCTCGCCCCGTATCGAAAAGGGCCCTGCCGCCCTGAAGCGGCTGGCCGCTGCCGGCCGCCGGGCCCCGCTGGCCGACCTGTTGCCCAGCCTTGCCGACAGTGTCGCCTTACGGCGGGTACTGACAGATCTCAACCGCGTCCACGGCGCCGCTGCGCGCCAGATGGCGGAAGACCTGCGCCAGGCCGTTCGCCGCCCGCAGGGGCTTTATTCTCCGCCGGTGCGGTAGACTACGCCATGGCCGAAGCGCGCAAATTCCTGTTCGACCGCGATTTCACGCGCGAGCAGCCGGTCGTGCCGGCGGGCGAGCCCGTGGTCGAGGAGCCACCACCGGACCCGGCCACCTTGCCCGCCTATAGCGAGATCGACCTGCAGGCGGTGCGCGCGGCCGCCTATGCCGAGGGCTTCGAAAGCGGCAAGGCAGAAGGATTGGATGAAGGCAGCAACGGCGCCGAGGCCATGATCGCCCGCGCCGTCGCGCTCGCCGGACAGGCGCTGGAGCGGCTGCTGTCCGAACTTGCATCGCAGGGTGAGATCGCACGCCAGGATGCCGCTGCCCTGGCCCTTGCCGTCGGCCGCAAGATCGCCGGCATTGCGCTCGCCCGTCACCCCTTGGCGGAGATCGAGGCCATGATCGCCCAATGCCTCGCCGACATGGACGAGACACGTGCCGCCGCGCGGGTCGTGATCCGCTGCGCGCCCGGCGTGACCGAGACACTCAATGAACACATGACGGCGCTGACGGCGCGCCTCCACTTTCCGGGCAAGGTGATCGTACTCGCCGACCCCGCGCTCGCGGAAGCCGATTGTCGGGTTGAATGGGCCGACGGTGGGGCTGAGCGCGATCAGGCCCAGATCGAGGCCCGCATCGCCGACAGCATTGCCCGCTTTATGGCCGCAACGCCCGGGGGCGATGAGCTGCCGTCGATGACGGTGCCCCTGCCACCAACCGTGACGGAACTGGCTGTGACCGAGGCCGCCGCAGCCGAGTGGGCGGACGCGCCGGATCCGGGCGTCAAGAGCCTCGACAAAGGCGGCAAGAGCAAGCGCGTGGAAGAGCCGGCGGCCGCGCCGGAGTCCGGGGTGAAGAACCTGGACAAGGGCGGCAAGAGCAAACGCATCAGCGACCCGGCCTGAAAGGCCGCGGAAACAGGAGACGGCCATGGCTAATGGCGACAAGAACGATCTGAACCTCGACGAACTGTCGGGTCACGAGGCCGAAGCAGCAGCTGAACTGCCCGTCCTTTCGGGCAAGGATCCGGAGGAGCGGGAAATCCGCACCGCGAGCGACCTGCAGGCGGTTTACGAGATTCCTGTTCAGGTTTCGGCCGTGCTCGGCAAGACCAAGATGGAAGTCAGTTCGCTGCTCAAACTGTCGCGCGGCGCCGTCATCGAACTCGACCGCAAGGTCGGTGAAGCCATCGACATCTATGTGAACAACCGCCTGGTCGCCCGCGGCGAGGTGGTGGTCGTGGAAGAACGCCTGGGCGTGACCATGACCGAAATCATCAAGACCGACCGGTCCTAACTCCCGATTCTGTAAGGTAAGGAATACCCCATGCGTTTGTTGATCGTCGGATCGATGGATGGCCAGATTGGCGCCGCCAGCAAGATCGCCATGGACCGCGGGGCCAAGGTGTCCCACGTGCCCGATACCACCACAGCCCTGAACATGCTGCGGTCGGGACAGGGTGCCGACCTGGTGATGATCGCGGCGGAGCTGGACATCGCAACGCTGGTCAACAGCCTGAAGGCCGAGCGCATCAACTGCCCGGTTGTCGCGTATGGCATTGGCACCAAGGCTGACATCGCGGTGCGCGCGATCAAGGCCGGCGCGAAGGAATACATCCCGCTGCCGCCGGAAGCCGACCTCATCGCGGCCGTACTGGAAGCGGTATCCGAGGAA
>CAXNFA010000301.1:0-3484 GCA_964201105.1 Alphaproteobacteria bacterium
CGAGCATGTCAGCCTGGTCATGGACCGCGACAACAACGCGGGTGACGACATGGTCAACATCATGACCGTGCACGGCGGCAAGGGGCTGGAATTCGACACCGTCTTCCTGCCCGGCTGGGAGGAAGGCGTGTTCCCCAACCAGCGGTCGATGGATGAAGGCGGCACGGCGGCGCTGGAGGAGGAACGGCGGCTGGCCCATGTCGCGATTACCCGCGCCAAGAAGTCGCTGCGCATCTCCTTCGCCGCCAACCGCCGCACCTTTGGTGAGCACCAGACCAACCTGCCGTCGCGCTTTGTCGATGAACTGCCGCCCGACCATGTCGAGGTGGCCGCGGGTTCAGCGCCCCTTGGACGGCCGGGCTTTGGTGATGATTTTGACGAGGTATCGTCAGCCAGCGTCTTCGGCCCATCATGGGAAACGCCGGGCCGGCGGCGCATGCGGGAGAACCGTGGCCTGACTCGCGACGGGCAAATCATTGAAGCACGCGCCGACCATGTGTCCTTCGTCGACCGGCCAGCGGGCAACTTCAGCCGCGGCGATCGCGTCTTCCACCAGAAGTTCGGCTATGGCCGCATCTCGGCGGTGGAGGGCAACCGCCTCCATATCGATTTCGACAAGGCCGGGAGCAAGAAGGTGATCGATTCCTTTGTGAAGCCAGCCTGACCATGGCGACCAAGTCCCCTGACGTCTGGCGCGTCGTGCTGACCGTGCCGACCGCCGCCACCCCAGTGCTGGAAGCTGCCTTCGAAACGGTTTTCGACGAAGACCTGCTCGCCCTGTCGCATTTCGAGGCGACCCAGCCGCCCGTCTTCGACTGGCGCTTCGAGGCCTTGCTGTCGGCGGCGCCAAACGAAGAGAAATTGGCCGCGTTGGCGGACGCAGGCGGCGTGCCACGCGCGTCCATCGAGGCGGGCCTGTTGCAGAAGGAAGACTGGGTGGCCCAGTCGCATGGCTTGAATCCACCGGTGCAGGCCGGGCGCTTCTATGTGCGTGGCTCGCATGTAACCGACCCGGTGCCAGGCGGCAGCTGGGCGCTGCTGATCGACGGCACCACGGCCTTCGGCACTGGCCAGCATGAATCGACGAAGGGCTGCCTGACCGCGCTCGACCGGCTTGTCCGTTCGCACAAGGCGCGGCGGCTGATGGATCTGGGTTGCGGCACCGGCATCCTGGCGCTGGCCATGGCGCGCGCACTGCGCCGCCCGGTGCTGGCGACCGACATCGACCCCGAGGCCGTGCGGGTGACGGACGAGAACCGCCGTCGCAACCGGCTGACACGCGAGATCCGCGCCGTGACGGCGCCAAACCTGCGGCATCGCGCGATCGCTGCCCGCAAGCCTTATGACCTTGTGACGGCCAACATCCTGGCGGCGCCCTTGCGCAAACTGGCGCATGGGCTTGCCCGGCATGTTGCGCCCGGTGGCTATGTCGTGCTGTCCGGCATCCTGGCGGGACAGGCGGCGGGGGTCACCGCCGCCTATCGCCATGCCGGGTTTAGACTGGTCCGCCGTCTGGCAGATGGCGACTGGCGGACCTTGATCGTCCGCCGCTGAGGCTCAAAGCTTACGCAACGTCGTGCGGGCGGTCGTCATTGACCGGCGCGGCGCCGAAGCGGATACGGGCCAGGCCCATGTCGTCCAGCGTGTGACGGTCAATCGCCGTGAAGTCGAGGAAGCTGCGAACCTGCCGCTGGCGCGTCAGCACCGCGCGCACCGGCGAGGAGACGGCGCATGCAACCCGCCGCAGCACATCGCCGACAGATTCGATCGGTTGGGCATCAGCCGTGATGCAAGACATGGATTGTTTCCCTCTCATAGCACTCTCACCAAGCATGTTGTGTCCGCCCAACCCACCTTCAACGGTGGCTGGATGCGAAGACTGTGAACGCGTTCACGCGCGCTTTCTTTTGAACAAGGCACGGCATTCTCTCGCAACTTTGCTGCGTCGCGCCGCCGTTGCGCGCAACTCTGCGCTGACGCAGCGTCAGGCAAACGATCGACCCGCAAAACAAAAGCGCCGGCGGGTTGCCCCGCCGGCGCCGAACCAAACCCTGCTTGCGACGCCTCAGGCGGCGTAGCGCGGCAGGTTCTCGTTGGCGACCTGGAAGGGCACCTGGGCTCCGAAGGTGACGCCGCGGGCGCCGCCTTCCTCGATGCCGATGTCGCGCAGCGTGTGGTTGCTGAGCGTCCAGAGGCGGTCGGAGCCCGAACGGGCGGTCGTCAGGTCGCGGAAGGCCTGGGCCACGGCCTTGAAGCCGCTGACGATTAGGTTTCCAATGAACAGGCTGCGGGCCCGACGCGCTTCCGCAACAATCGTGTCGCGCCGTTCAAAAATGAACGCGGGCTGCGTTTCATGGCCGGTGGTAATCATCGTCGTATCTCTCTTTTCCTTGCTTTCAAGCGGTGCCCGGATGGCCCCGTCTGATGGGCAAGATGTTGCACTGCACATGTTTCAATTCAATGGCTTAACAGCCATATCTCAATGACATGCATGCAACGCAGCCCTGCAGGAAGTGCATGGACGCTTCCCACATCCGCGCCATAATCACGCCATGACAGACCAGATTCCCGTTTCCCGCGCCGCCTCCCCCGCCCGCCTGGCCGCCCTGCGGGCCGAGCTTTCCCGCCGCAATCTGGCGGGCTTCATCGTGCCCTTGCAGGACGAGCACCAAGGGGAATGGGTGCCGCCCTATGCCCAGCGCCTGCTGTGGCTGACCGCCTTCACCGGATCGGCCGGCCTGGCCATCGTGCTGCCGGACAAGGCTGCCATCTTCGTGGATGGGCGTTACACGCTGCAGGTGCGCCAGCAGGTCGATACCAGCCTGTTCGAGACCCACCATCTGATCGACGAACCACCCGGCAACTGGCTGGCCCAGACCCTGAAAAAGGGCCAGGCCGTGGCCTATGACCCCTGGCTGCACACCCTGGGCGACATCGAACGCTTCCGCAGCGGCTGCGCCAAGGCTGGCGGCAGCCTTGTGACCGTCGACAGCAATCCGATCGATACGGTGTGGACCGACAGGCCGGCGCCACCGCTCGCGCCCATGGTGCGGCACGAGCTGATCTATGCGGGTGAGAGTTCTTCCGACAAGCGCACGCGCCTTGCCGCCGACCTGAAGAAGGACAGCTCGGACGCTGCCGTCTTGACGCAGCCTGACTCGATCGCGTGGCTGCTCAACATCCGCGGCGGCGACCTTGCCTACACCCCGGTGGCACTCTCATTCGCCATTCTGCGGGCCGACGCGTCGGTGGAGCTCTTCATCGATCCGCGCAAGGTGGGCGACGGGATTGCGGCCTGGCTAGGCAACACGGTGACGATGTCGCCGCCTGACGCGCTGGGCGCGGCTTTGACCGCACTGGGCCAGGCGAAACAGAAGGTGCTGATCGATCCGATGACGGCAGCAAGCTGGATCATCGACCGGCTGGAGCGGAGCGGCGCCAGTGTTGTGCGCGGCAATGACCCCTGCGCGCTACCCAAGGCGTG
>CAXNFA010000302.1:0-3483 GCA_964201105.1 Alphaproteobacteria bacterium
ACCGCCAAACCCCGGCACGCCGACGATGGTGGCATGCGCTGGGCCGGCTGGATCGATGGCGCCATGGCGGATGGCTGCACCCGCGGCGTTGCGGAACGTGCCCCAGCGCCAACCCGACGGCTCGCGGAATTGCGGAGCCAGTGTGACTCGATAGCCATCGCCGTCGCGTTCGACAATATTCCGGGCAAGCTCGGCGTTCATGGCTGCGACTGATACCCTGCTTCAGTCCGGTGTGCCATAGCCCCCGCCCCCGGGTGTCTCGATCACGAAGGTGTCACCCGGCGTCATCGCCATTTCCCATAGGCCGAGACGCGAGTCCTCGAGCCTGCCATTGGCGCGTTCGACGCGGTTCTGGCCGACCACGCCGTCGCCCCCGCCGGCCATACCCTGCGGCGGTACCACGCGGTGGCTGGCCAGGATGGCGGCGGTCATCGGTTCCAGGAAGCGGATGCGGCGAATGGCGCCATCGCCGCCGCGCCATTTCCCGTCACCGCCGGAGCCGGTCTTCACGCGGTGGCTTTCCAGCAGTACGGGGAAGCGCCATTCCAGCACCTCCGGGTCGGTGATCCGCGTGTTGGTCATGTGCACCTGCACGGCGGCCGTGCCGGCAAAGCCCTCGCCAGCGCCAGAGCCACCGGCGATGGTCTCGTAATATTGGTGCTTCGCGTTGCCGAAGGTGAAGTTGTTCATCGTGCCGGGTCCGCCCGCCATAACGCCCAGCGCGCCATAGAGCGCATCGGTGATGTTCTGCGAGGTTTCCACGTTACCCGCCACCACCGCCGCCGGATGCTGGGGCGCCAGCATCGAACCCTCCGGCACGATGATTTTTAGCGGCTTCAGGCACCCCTCGTTCAGGGGAATGTCGTCATCGACCAGGGTGCGGAAGACATAGAGCACGGCGGCGGTCGTCACGGCGCGCGGCGCGTTGAAATTGCCGGGGTGCTGTGGCGAGGTGCCGGTGAAGTCGATGCGGGCGCTGCGCGCCGCCTTGTCGATGGTGATGGACACGGCGATCTGGCTGCCGTCGTCGAGCTGCTGGACAAAGGCGCCATCCTTCAGCACGTCGATCACGCGGCGTACCGATTCCTCGGCATTGTCCTGCACGTGGCGCATATAGGCGCGCACAACGTCGAGGCCGAACTGGTCGACCATGCGGTGCAGCTCGGCCGCGCCGCGGGCGCAGGCGGCGACCTGGGCCTTCAGGTCGGCGATATTCTGGTCCGGGTTGCGTGCGGGCCAGCGCCCTTCGGCCAGCCGCGCGCGGATGTCGTCTTCCAGAAAGCGCCCGCCCTCGACCAGAAGGACGTTGTCGAGCAGCACGCCCTCTTCCTGGATGGTCTTTGAATGCGGGGGCACCGATCCGGGAGAGATGCCGCCAACATCGCCATGGTGGCCGCGGTTGCCTGTAAAAAAGAGCAACTCCCGCCCGGCCGCATCGAAGACCGGTGCAATCACCGTGATGTCGGGCAGGTGCGTGCCGCCGTTATAGGGTGCATTCAGCACATAGACATCGCCGGGGCGGATGGTATCGCAACGCGCCCGCAGTACTGCCTTGATGCTCTCACTCATCGAGCCGAGGTGAACGGGCAAATGCGGGGCGTTGGCGATCAGGCTACCGTCGCGGTCGAACAGCGCACAGGAGAAATCGAGCCGCTCCTTGATGTTCACCGACGATGCCGTGTTCTGCAGTGTCACACCCATTTGCTCGGCGATCGCCATGAACAGGTTGTTGAAGATTTCCAGCATCACCGGATCGACGGCAGTGCCGATGGCGGCGCGTCGAAGAAGGGGCTGGACACGGGTGAGCACGAGATGATTGCGCGGGGTAAGCTCTGCCCGCCAGCCGGGCTCGATCACGATGGTGCTGTGCGGCTCGACGATCAGGGCCGGGCCGTCCACGGTGGTCCCGGCCCGCAAGGCATCGCGCGCGAAGACAGGCGTTTCCGCGATCTGGCCGCCGAAATGGATGGGCGCATGGCGAACAGGCTGCGGCACATGGTCTGACCCGGCGACGGGCGCCTCCGTCTCGGCGCTGTCGCCACCGCCGGCCCCGATGGCCTCGACCGACACGGCCTCGACGACCAGTGCACGACCTTCGCTGGCGAATCCAAAGCGCTGCCGATGCGCCTCGGTGAAGCGGGCGAGCAAGGCGGTTTCATCTCCTGCGTCGACCACCAGCGCGCTGTCGGTGCCCATGTACCGTAGGTGAAGGCGCCGGCTGAGCATGATTCTCTCGCCGCCGAAATCCTGGCGCTGCAGTTCGGCGGCCGCGTCAGCAGCAAGTTCGTCCAGCGCCCGCTCGGCGTGCACGAGCGACGAAGCGTCCAGTGGCAGTTCTACCGCGCGTTCTCGCATCACCGACTGGTCCGCCAGTCCCATGCCATAGGCGGACAGCAGGCTCGCCAACGGATGGATCAGCACGCGCGTCATGCCCAGTGCGTCGGCAACGAGGCCCGCGTGCTGGCCTGCGGCGCCGCCAAAGCAGCACAGCGTGTATTTCGTGACGTCATAACCGCGCTGGGTCGATATCTTCTTGATGGCGTTGGCCATGTTCTCGACCGCGATGGCGAGGAAACCGCTGGCGACCTCTTCAACGCTGCGTGGCTGCCCGGTCGCGGCCGCGATGTCTTGCGTCAAGGCTGCGA
This sequence comes from Alphaproteobacteria bacterium, assembly GCA_964201105.1. Classification (GTDB taxonomy): domain Bacteria; phylum Pseudomonadota; class Alphaproteobacteria; order SHVP01; family SHVP01; genus CANJEJ01. Next base: position 2,646 of record CAXNFA010000302.1, read on the forward strand.
ATTTTTCCCGTACCACCTCAGGGTCAAGCGGCAGATCGCCCTGCGGCCCGAAGACGGCGGGGAAGCTGTCTGGCCGGACACGGCCAAGGCAGACATTGGCGTCGGTAACGGTCAGCGGTCCGCCGCGGCGGTAGCAGGCAGGACCGGGGTCGGCACCAGCCGATTCGGGGCCAACGCGAAAGCGGGCGCCGTCAAAGTGCAGGATGGACCCGCCACCCGCGGCAACGGTGTGGATGGCCATCATGGGCGCGCGAATGCGCACGCCGGCAACCTCGGTCTCGAAGGCGCGCTCAAACTGGCCGGCATAGTGCGACACATCGGTCGAGGTGCCGCCCATGTCGAAGCCGATGATCTTGTCGAAGCCTGCCAGCGCCGCCGTTCGCACGACGCCGACCACGCCGCCCGCTGGCCCGGACAGGATGGAATCCTTGCCCTGGAAGGCGCGTGCATCGGCCAGCCCGCCGCTTGACTGCATGAAGTAAAGCCGTGTGCCACCCAACTCAGCGGCCACCCGGTCGACATAGCGGCGCAGGATCGGCGACAGATAGGCGTCCACCACCGTCGTGTCGCCGCGGCTGACGATCTTCATCAGCGGGCTGACGGCATGCGATACGGAAATCTGGGTAAAGCCGATGGCCGACGCGATGGCCGCCGCGGCTTTCTCATGCGCGGTGTGGCGGTAGCCATGCATGAAGACGATGGCGACGGACCGGATTCCGTCGGCGAACGCTGCGGCCATGTCCACGCGCAGGCGCGCCATGTCCAGCGGCACGAGCACGCGTCCGTCTGCCATGACACGTTCCTGTGCCTCGACCACGCGGTCATAGATCATGTCGGG
>CAXNFA010000303.1:0-3479 GCA_964201105.1 Alphaproteobacteria bacterium
GCACTGGGGTCCTTCGCCTATGCGGCCAGCCGTGCCATCCTCCACAACGACGCGAGCCTGATGCCGAAGCGCCGCGCGGCGTGGTCGAGCTGGAATTTCGAAGCGCGGCGCGACCAGCCGGCCGGGCGCGGCGTCGCGCTCACCTACTGGATGAACCAGTTGCAGAACCTCGATCCGGCGCATCCGCTGTTCGTCTCGCTCAACCCGTGGCACGAGCCCGCCCCCGAAAGTGTGATCGCTGCCTTCGACTACGAGCATCCCGTGTATACATTGACCGCGCCGCGGGCCCAGAAGGCGCTGCCGGCGCTGCAGGGCGCCAACCGAACATGGTTCTGCGGCAGCTATTGCGGCTATGGTTTCCACGAAGACGCCTTCAAGTCAGGTCTCGCTGTGGCGGAAACAATGGGGGCAAGCGTGCCGTGGGGTGGCGTGCTGAACGTGACGGGCAAGCCCGTCGTGATTCGGCCGGCGGGTTGATGCGCTCGGCGCTCTACAATGCGACCGTGATGCATCTGCGGCTGCGGCCGGTGCGGCACCAGTTCCGCTACCGCATCTTCACTTTGCTGCTGGATCTCGACGAATTGCCGGCGCTGGACAAGGCGCTGCGCCTGTTCAGTTACAATCGCGGCAACCTGTTCAGCTTCCACGACCGCGACCATGGCCTGGGCGATGGCGTGGGGTTGAAGGACTGGGTGCAGGCGCAGGTGCGGGCTTCCGGCCTCGCAGGTGACGGTGCTGTGCTGCTGCAATGCCTGCCGCGCATGTTCGGCTATGTCTTCAACCCCCTGTGCATCTTCTACTGCTACGACCGTCAGGGGCGCCTGGAGGCCCTGCTGCACCAGGTCAGCAACACCTTTGGCGAACGCCACAGCTACCTGCTGCCGGTGACGGCGCGGGACCGTCGCGGCGTGGTGGCTCAGTCATTCGACAAGGCGCTGTTCGTCTCCCCCTTCAATGGCATGGACCACCGCTATCACTTTCAGGTGCGTGATCCGGACGGGCGTCTGTCGGTTGTCATCCGGCAGACGGACGCGAAGGGAAACCTGCTCTTCGCCACCATTGCCGGCGACCGCAAGCCGCTGACCGATTACTCGCTTTTCCGCAGTTTTCTCGGCTTCCCGGCCATGACCCTGACGGTCATGGCGGCAATTCACTGGCACGCCTTGCGGTTGTGGATCAAAGGCGTTCCCCTGGCCAGGAAGGCCCCGCCGCCCCGGGAAGCCGTGTCAATTCAAAGTGTTGCCGCCGCGCCCGGTTTTGACGACACTGCGCCCGCCGCGTCCGGCAAGCCGGTCATCCAACCGGTCCGTTTCTGAGTAGTTGACCAAAGCCCCGCAAGACAGAAGAGCCCCTATGGTTGATATCCGATCGCGCTCCGAACATGCGGACCCGCTGGCCCTGCTGGACCAGGCGGCCAAGGGAGACAGTGGCATCCCCTTGCTGCTGCGACCTTTCGTGCGCAATTTCCGCCGCCGCTTCCGCGTCGGCCGTCTGGTCTACCAGTTGCCGGGCGGCTATAGCGGGACCATCCAGGGTGACATGCCCGGTCCCGAGGCGGGCCTGGTGCTGCACAGCTGGCGGGCAATCCGCCGCCTGATCACGGGCAGCGGTCTCGGTTTCGCCGAAGCCTATCTCGATGGCGAATGGGACACGCCCGACCTCGCCACCTTCATCGAACTGATGAGCCTCAACCGCGTCGCCTCGGAACAGGTGACGGGCCATGCCTGGAAGCGCTGGCTTGGCCGGCTGCGCCATGGCCGCAACCGCAACACCGTGCATGGCAGCCGCCGCAACATCGCGGCGCATTACGACCTCGGCAACGAGTTCTATGCCACCTGGCTCGACCCGAGCATGACCTATTCCTCGGCGGTCTATCAGCCAGGCATGGCCCGGCTGGAAGATGCGCAGCGCGTGAAATATGCGCGCCTGCTCAGCCTCGTCGGCGCCAAGCCGGGCGACCACATCCTGGAGATTGGCTGCGGCTGGGGCGGCTTCGCGCAATATGCGGCCGAACAGGGCATGCGCGTCACCGGCATCACCATTTCCCAGGCCCAGCACGACTATGCCGTGCAGCGCATCCGCAACGCCGGCCTCAGTGACAAGGTCGAAATCCGGCTGTGCGACTACCGCAAGGTTGAAGGCCAGTTCGACCATCTGGTGTCGATCGAGATGATCGAGGCGGTGGGCGAGGCCTTCTGGCCGACCTATTTCGGCAAGATCGCCGAATGTGTGCGCCCCGGCGGGCGCATCGCGATCCAGGCCATCACGGTCAGCGACGAAGGCTTCGAAAGCTATCGCCGCCGCGCCGATTTCATCCAGACCTACATCTTCCCTGGTGGCATGCTGCCCAGCCGGGCCGCGCTGCGGCGGGAAACCGAAAAGCTCGGACTGCACTGGCTGCGTGACGATGGCTTCGCGCTCGACTATGCGAAGACGCTGGAAGAATGGCGCCAGTCTTTCCTGGCGAACTGGGCGCGCATCGCGCCGCTCGGTTTCGACGAACGCTTCCGCCGCATCTGGACCTTCTACCTGGCCGGTTGCGAAGGTTCCTTCCGCGCCCGCAGCATCGACGTCCTGCAGATTGCCCTCCAGCGCCCCTAGGGCGCTGAAGCAATGACGGCGCGCTATTTTTGTCCGCGCGTGGCGCGTTCGGTCAGCGGCAGATAGAGCGCATAGGGCAACAGCCGCATCAGCTTCATGATCCAGGTGAAGCGCTTCGGGAAGGTGATCTCGAAGCGGCTGGTCAGCAAGCCCTCATAAAACTGCCGTCCTGCCTTTTCCACCGGCATCAGGAAGGGCATGGGGAAGGTGTTCTTGTCGGTCAGCGGCGTGCGCACGAAGCCGGGGTCGACGAGTTGCAGCTTCACGCCATGGCGCTTCAATTCAATATGCAGCGCCTCGCTCATGTTGATCAACGCCGCCTTGCTCGCACCATAGGCGGACGCCGTTGGCAGGCCGCGATAGCCCGCAACCGACGACACCACCACGACATGGCCTCGCTTGCGCGCAACAAAGCGGGGGATGACCGCCTCCAGCGCATGGACGGTGCCCATCACATTGGTGTCGAGCAGCTTGCGAAAGGGCGACGACGAGAAGTTGTCCGCCTTCATCGGCACATGGGTGCCGGCGCAAGCCACCATCAGGTCAAGATCGCCCAGCAGGCGCACGGCTTCCTCGCCCACGCGCAGCGTCGCATCCCGGTCGGCGACGTCGAGCGGCAGGGAAATGACCTTGCCCGGCAGGCCCTGTGCTTCGGCTTCGAGTGATTGCAGCGAGTCGATGGCTCGCCCGCTCACGGCGACGTGACAGCCGCGGCGGACGAGTTCAAGCACCAGCGCCCGGCCGATGCCGGTGCTGCCGCCCGTGATCCAGGCGGTGCGAAAAGGGGGGGCGTCGGACATGGTAACCAAGGGTATGAGGGAGTGCGACATAGCCTAAAGGTGATGGAACAGGTTGAACAGCCGTGCCGTTTTTGTCGC
>CAXNFA010000304.1:0-3477 GCA_964201105.1 Alphaproteobacteria bacterium
AATACTGGCCGGAGTTCGGTCAGGCGGGGAAGGAAGCCGTCACCGTGCGCCAGGCGCTCGGTCATCTCGCCGGGATTCCCGTCCTTGACACCGCGCAGGAGGGCGACTTCTACGACTGGGAGAAGATGGTGCATGCCATTGAGCGGCAGGCGCCGCTCTGGCCCCCTGGCACCAACCAAGTCTACCACTCCTCCACGCTCGGCCATATCGCCGGCGAGATGCTGCGCAGGATCACCGGCAAGTCGCTGGGCCGCTTCCTGCGCGACGAGGTCAGCGAAAAGATTGGCGCCGACTATTTCATCGGTCTCACGCCCGCTGAGCAGGCGCGCTGTGCCGACATGATCCCCTCGCCGCGCAACGTGGTGACGGCCGCAAAGCTTGGCGACCAGACGACCATCGCCGGCCGCATGTGGCGGCCCTTGCCGAAGGACGAGGACTTCAATTCCGTCGCCTGGCGTGCGTCCGAGATCCCTTCGGTCAACGGCCATGGCTCGGCCAAGGGCGTCGCGCGCATCTATGGCGCCGTTTCCCATGGCGGCAGCATCGACGGGAAAAGGGTGATTGATGCCGATGCGCTGTCGCCCTTTTTGCAGGTGCCGGAAAAGGTGGGCAAGTCGGAAGGCTCGGGCCTGACTCTTCGCATGGGTCTGGGTTTCATGCTCAACTCGCCGCCGCACCGCTACATGGGATCCAGCATGAGATCCTTCGGGCACTCAGGAGCGGGCGGTGCGCAAAGCTTTGCCGACCCTGACAATGCGGTCGGATTTTGCTACGCGCCTAACCGGATGCACGATGGCACCGACATGGACCCGCGTGCCCATTCCCTGATAGAGGCAACCTACGGCTGCCTGTGAGTGCTGCATCTCCTACACCCGGGATCGAGGGGATTTGCACCCCGAAATTCGAAGGCGTGCGCGCGGCGCTGCGGGAGAATTTTGCGATCGATGACGAGATCGGTGCCGCCGTTGCCGTCTACTGGCGCGGTGAAGCCGTCGTCGATCTGTGGGCAGGACACCAGGATGCGGCGCGCAAGAAGACTTGGGTGCGAGACACGCTGGTCTGCCAGATGTCGGTGGCCAAGGCGGTCTCGGCGCTCTGCGTTCACATTCTGGCCGACCGCGGGCAGGTCGATCTTGATGCACCGATCGCCCGCTACTGGCCCGAGTTTGCGGCCGAGGGAAAGCAGGACGTACCGATTGCCTGGGCGCTGTGCCACCTGGCATCGGTGCCTGTGGCCGATGCCGCTCCACGGGGAGCGATCTTCGACTGGGATGTGATGACGCGGGCCATTGCGGCACAAAAGCCGTTGTGGCCGCCGGGCACGGTGCCTTGCTATCACACGGCCACTCAGGGCTTCATTCTGGGTGAGATCGTGCGGCGGGTGACTGGGCAGGGGATCGGCGCCTTCCTGCGCCGCGAAGTCGCCGCACCGCTCGGCCTCGATTACCATATCGGCCTGACGCCGGAGGAAGAGGCGCGCTGCGCCACCATGATCCCGTCCGCTGGCAATGTGCTAAGCGCGGCACAGGCAGGCAAAGCCTCGGATCTTCTGACGCGCGGCTGGGCACAGCTGCCGCTCAACGAAGACTTCAACTCGCATCGCTGGCGTTCCGGCGCGGTGCCGTCGGCCAGCGGGCATGGCACCGCCCGTTCCATTGCCCGGCTCTACGCGGCGCTGGCGGCGGGCGGCACGCTGGATGGCGTGCGGCTGCTGCGCCCGGAGACGATGGCACGCGCTTGGCAGCAGCAGTGGGAAGGCAAGGACGTGATGTCCGGCCTGACCTTCCGCATCGCGCTCGGTTTCTACCTGAATTGTCCGCCAGACCGGCCGATGGGCAGCAGCCCGCGCGCCTTTGGCCATTCAGGGGCAGGCGGCGCGCAGAGCTTTGGCGATCCCGACAACCAGATCGCCTTTTGCTACACGCCCAACCGCATGCATAGCGGTTTCGACATCGGTCCGCGGGCCACGCGATTGATCGAAGCGCTGTATCGCTGCCTGTAGGGCAGCGCTACTTGCGCGCGCCGAAGATGCTGGTGCGATAGATGTTGCTGGTGTGGTCGTCGGCGGGCGTCAGCACGGCTTCGAGATTGGGGCCGAACGAGCCCCAGAATTCGAAAGAGCTGCCGCGTGAAAAGCCGGCTTCCGCCAGCAGGTCGAGCACCGGCGTTTCATGCAACGGACCCCAGAAGGGCTCGGCGTTGTAATAGGTGTCCCAGTCATGCATGAAGGAATCATGGGCATCCAGCCCGCGCGAGAATTGCGGGTCGTAGTGCATGGTGATGCCGCCGGGCTTCAGCAGGCGGTGGCATTCCCGCAGGATGTTGCGGATCGCCTTGGCTGATGTCTCGTGCGCCAGCCCGTGCGAAGTGACCAGATCGAAGGAGCCGTCGGCAAAGTCCATCGCCTCGGCATTCTGCTGGACGAAATGAACTGTGCGGCCCATCGCCTCGGCGCGCGCATGGGCATAGCGCAGTTGCGGCGCCGCATAGTCCAGGCCGTAAACCTCGGCGTGCGGAAAGGCATCAACCAGTGCGATCGTGGAGCCGCCGACCGTGCAGCCAAGGTCGAGGATCTTCTTCGGCTTGAAGCCGGGCGCAGTCTGCTTCACCGCGGCGATGACAAGGCGTGGCTGGCGTTCCTTGAACATCCAGCCCGGCTTGTCCTCGACAGCATGGGCCCGGGCTCCGAGCAATGGCGCGCCATAATAGTGAGAGCCCCGGTCGTATAGCGCGCCGGCAAAGATATCGTGCTCGCCCCGCTCGCTGGCGTAGCCGCCCGGCATGCAATGGATGTCCAGCGCGTCGTTGTAGCGCGGCACCGCCACGGCGGGATTCAGCGTCAGCGTTCCCTTTGCCCGCGCGCGCAGCTGGTGGAAGCGCGCCTTCAGGGTGTCTTCCTGGCGCTCGACGACATCGGCCACATTCGTCCACTGCATTTCCTGCAGCGTGCGGGCGATGCTGGACCACATCTGGGTGAAGGGGTCCTGCTCCATCTCGCGCCGGACCTCATGCTTGGACTTCGGTGCGCGTCCGGTGCGGCGACGGAAGGCGGGCAGGGTCTTCTGCTCGAAGACCTGACGGTTGGCCGGATAGACGTGGTCTTCCATGTGCATCTTGAAGTCGGCGATGCAGTTCTGCCGCGCATGTTCGTCATGCGTCGGGACGGGCATCATCGCATGGGCATAGGGTTGCTTCACGGCGCCACCACGGGTTCGGAGCGAATCGGACAGCCCTCATCATAGCAAGGGCCGGATTTCCGGGAAGCGGTCTTGATCAGGGGCCGCCCGGGCTGGGGCGGATAATGGCGTCTCGGCCGCGCTGTTCCAGGATGTCGCGCTGCGTGGACGCCACGCACTGCCGGAAGGGTTCCGTGTCGCGCGCCAGGTTGCGGCGTTCGCAGGCCCGGGCGATCCAGGCGTTGTCCTGGTCGGTCAGGCGGATGCGGATGCCCTGGACAACAATTTCCTGCGCCAGAAC
>CAXNFA010000305.1:0-3475 GCA_964201105.1 Alphaproteobacteria bacterium
GCGGGCGGGAACGGGGGGGCATGTTGCGCGCACTCTATCCGATGACCCGCGCCGAATCTGGCAAGATCGCAAGCGCGATCAAAAGGGCCTCGCCTAGGGTCTGGGGCAGGAGACGCCATGAACAAGCCGGTCACGCAGCAAGGCTACGGCATCCGCATCGAGCGGGTGATCCGCCACATCTGGGATCATCTGGACCAGCCGCTGGACTTGCTGGCGCTGGCCGATGTCGCCGCCCTGTCGCCTTTCCACTTCCACCGGGTCTATCGCGGCTTCACGGGCGAGACGGTGGCCGACACCATCCGCCGGCTGCGGCTGCACCGCGGCGCAGGCGACCTGGTGCAAGGCAGCGCACCCATCGCCGCGGTGGCAAGGCGGGCGGGATATGGCAGCGTTGCCGCCTTCAGCCGTGCCTTCCGCGCTGGCTATGGCACGACACCGGCGGCCTATCGCGCGAGCGGCCGGCTTGTTCAGCCCGCGTCCCCTTCACCCAAGAAGGAGAGCAGCATGTATGACGTCAGCATCGTGACAATGGAGCCTGTTCGCCTGGCTGGCCTGCGCCACACCGGCTCCTATATGGACATTGGCCGCGCCTTTGACCGGCTGTATGCGCTGGCCGGCGCGCGCGGCCTGATGACGCCGACGACGCGCGGAGTTGGCGTCTATTACGACGACCCCGCCGCCAAGCCGGAAAAGGAACTCGTTTCCGACGCCTGCATTTCGGTGCCCGTGGGCGCGCTGCTGCCCGACGAGTTGCGCGTGATCGACCTGGCCGGCGGCCGCTACGCCGTGCTGCACCACCTTGGCCCCTATGCCGAGCTGGAAAAGGCCTATGCCTGGCTCTATCGCGACTGGCTGCCGGCAAGCGGCGCGGAACCGGCGAACCGGCCGATTTTCGAAGAATATCTCAACAACCCGCGCGAATTGCCGCCCGCGCAATGGCGCACCGACGTGTGCCTGCCGCTGAATCCGTAGGCGTTGGATGGCCGGCGGCGATTAATTCTCGCGCAGCAGGCGCCCGGCGCCTTCGATGCGATCGTTGATGCCGCAGTCGCGCAGCGCATACCACATCAGTACCGAGTTGATGTGCAGCACATGCAGGCCAAACCAGCGTTCGGCCTCGTCCGCGATCTGCATCGCCGGCAGGTTGGTGCCGGTGATCAGGATGGCTTCGGCGCCCGTGCTCGCCAGCTCGGCAATGCCGTCGCGGATGTCTTCTTCCGGCGTGCCGACAATGTCGGACGAGCTTTCGGTCGCAAGGCCCTTGGCGCCCACCACGTCATAGCCCGTCTCCGCCCACAGCCCGCCCGACACGATGCCGCTGGCCGGCAGGCGCGGCGTCAGGACGGCAATCTTCTTCGCTCGCAGCACCTCGAGCGCCCGCAGGAAGGACGCGGCTGCCGTGGCGACGCGCAGGCCGCCCGCGATGTCGCGATATTTCACCTCCAGCGCGTCGTGTTCCTTCTTCGGAACCGAGAAGCCCGCTTCGCCGACGATGATGTAGTCCGGCTTGCATTCCAGGATGTTGGCGATGGCGCCCGGCACGCCTTCGCGATTCTTCTGCGCCATCTCCTTGAAGCCGGTGTCGTTGATCCAGGCTTCCGCGCCGCCGCGGTGGACACGCGCGGTGTTGACGGTGACGCCGGCCGGCGCCATCACATGCATCTCTGTCTCGACCACGGAATTGCGGCCCGGCGAGATCAGGCCGAATTTGGCGCGGTATCCAAGGCGATCGGGCATGGCGAATCCTGTCGGTCGGGCGCTGCTGGGTGCCCCATGCTACGCGAGGCAGCGGCGGCGGCGAAATCCGACCTGCCCGGGTGCGGCGGGACGCCGCGGAGACCCTTCCACATCGTGGGGTGATTGCGCCTATGATGATCCTCTCAGTCCCACCCGACCTCCCTCCGGCGCATGAACCAGCGCAGCCTTGGCGGCATTGGCCGCGCCTTCTCCAATCCGAATTTCCGCGTCTACACCGCGGGCTCGGCGGTGTCGCTGATCGGCACCTGGCTGCAGAAGACCGCCGTCGGCTGGACGGCCTGGGAGCTGACGCATGACCCGGCCTGGGTCGGCATCGTCGTGTCGGCCGACCTTGTCACTACCGTCCTCTCCAGCCCCTATGCCGGGGTGATCGCCGACCGGCAGAGCAACCTGCGGCTGCTGATGATCCTGCAGTCGCTGTGCCTGCTGCAGGCGCTCTCCCTCGCCATTCTCTCCTTCCTCGGCCTGATGACGGTGGAGCTGCTGGTCATCCTGACCCTTCTGCTGGGCGTCATCATGGGCTTCAACCAGCCGATCCGGCAGTCGCTGATCAACCAGCTGGTGCGCAAGGAAGACGTGGCGCCTGCGGTGGCGATGACCTCGGTGATCTACAACGTCGCCCGCGTCATCGGCCCGTCCATCGCCGGCTTTGTGATTCACTTCGCCGGCGCGGGCGCAGCCTTCGCGCTCAACGCCCTCAGCTTCGTCGCGATGATCGTCGCGCTGCGCTATGTCACCATCACGCCTGCGGTGCTCGCCGTGCGCGGGCGCGTGCTGCAGGACATTGCCGCCGGCTACCGCTATGCCCTGAAGCATCGCGGCATCATGCCCATGCTGCTGATCAGCCTGGTGTCCGCCCTGCTGTTGCGCCCCGTCATCGAAATGCTGCCGGCCTATGTCGGCCAGGTCTTCAAGGGCGGTGCCGACGACCTGGGCCTGCTGATGACCGCGCATGGCGCAGGCGCCACCCTGTTTGGCCTGGTCCAGGCCTGGCGTGGCGCCAGCCAGGGCCTGGTGCGCCTGACAGCGGCAACGCTGCTGCTCGGGCCGCTGACCATGGTGGCCTTTGGCGCCACCGACAACCTGTGGTTCGCCGCGGTCAGCATCTTCGCCATGGGTGCGGTGATGACGATGCGCGGCACCAGCACGCAGACGCTGATCCAGAACAACGTCGATCCGGCTATGCGCGGCCGTGTGCTGAGCCTGTATTCGATGATCTTCAACGTCGGGCCCGCCGCCGGCTCGCTCCTGCTTGGACTGGTCGCGACCTGGGCCGGGCTGAGAATGCCGCTTTATGTCGCCGCCGCGCTGAGCCTGCTGCTCTGGATCTGGACGCTGCGGCGCCAGCCGGAACTCGTCCGCGTGCTGGAAGAGGAACCCGCCGCCGCCGCGCTGGCCGCGATCGACGAAGCGAAAGCCGCGGGCGCCGCCCACAAAGCCGCCGAATGAGGGCAACCGACCCGCCCGCGGCGAAACCACCCGCCGTGTCGGTCACCTTCCTGATGACCATGATGCTGGCGTCGATCTTCGCCTCCAGCATCTATGTCCCGTCGCTGCCGCGCATCGCCCAGGAATTCGGCGCCACGCCGGCCGGCGCGCAGGCCTCGCTGACTGCCTTCGTCGTCACCTTCGGCCTGGTGCAGCTGTGGCATGGCCCGGCATCCGACCGGCTGGGGCGCTGGCGCGTGCTGCGCCTGAGCCTGATCGTCTTCCTGCT
>CAXNFA010000306.1:0-3469 GCA_964201105.1 Alphaproteobacteria bacterium
ATCAGCAGGACGGTGATGCCCAGCGCCAGCGCCGTCGGCACCTTCCACACATCGACCAGCACCATCTTGGCTCCGACGAAGACGAGCGTCAGCGACAGGCCGTATTTCAGGTAGTGGAAGCGGCGAATGATGCCGGCCAGCGCGAAATACAGCGCGCGCAGGCCCAGGATGGCGAAGACGTTGGAGGTGTAGACGATGAACGGATCGGTGGTGATGGCGAAGATCGCCGGAATGCTGTCGACCGCGAAGATGAGGTCCGTCACCTCGACCATGACCAGGGCCAGGAACAGCGGCGTGACATAGAGCAAGCCATTGCGGCGCGTGAAGAAGCGCTTGCCCTCATAGCCTTCCGTGACGCGGACGTGCCGCCGCACGAAGCGGACGACCGGGTTCGCCTGGATGTCCGGCTCCTTGTCGGCGGTCAGCGCCATCTTGATGCCGGTAAAGATCAGGAAGGCGCCGAAGATGTAGATGATCCAGCGGAACTCCATGATCAGCGACGTGCCGGCGAAGATCAGGATCGCCCGCATGACCAGGGCGCCGAGGATGCCCCAGAACAGCACGCGGTGCTGATACTGCGGCGGCACCGCGAAGGCAGCGAAGATCAGGGCAATGACGAAAACATTGTCGAGCGAGAGGCTTTTCTCGATCAGGTAGCCGGTGGTGAATTCGAGACCGGCCTGTTCGCCGCGATAGACGAAAATGCCCGCCGCGAAGACCGCCGCCAGCGCGACATAGAAGCCACTGAGGAGGAGCGACTCGCGAATGCCGATCGTGCGCTCCTTGCGGTGCAGGAGGCCGAGGTCGAAGGCGAGCAAAACGAGAACGAAAGCCGTGAAGCCAAGCCAGAGCCAGATGGATGTTTCCACCGGAGCCTCCAGATGCGAGAGCGCCGCGACAGCGCCAGGGCATGTGAAGAATCCGACATCGCAGCCAACGCCTTGGCTGCCAGAGGGGCCCGGACCCGATCCCGAAGGACTTGTCGGCCAAGTGGGGTGGCACCCCCGGGGTCGTCAAGAGTGCGGCAAAAAAAAGGCCGCGCAGGTTCCCCCGCGCGGCCGGACTGTATACGCGGCTACTGGAAGCTGATGTCGCCGTAGTCGTAGCGCTGGGCGATGTTGACGAAGTTGCGGACCCGCTTGTGCAGGCCGGTGAGGTCGGGAATCGCGTTCAGGTTCATGATCGCCGCATTCTCGTGATTCAGCGCCAGCAGTTCGCTGACAAGCTTGCGCTGCTTCTCGACGTCGAATTCCGCCTCGATCGCCTCGATCAGCTTCATTTCCGTCGCATCGCAATAGGACGGCTGGGCCTTGCGGCAGGACAGGTTGGGGAAGGCGTCCAGCGGGTGGGCGGTGAAGAGCTGGCAGCCATTCTGGAAGATGTCGTTGAAGCCCATCGACTTCGCTTCCGGCCCCGGCGTGTATTTCTGCAGCCATTGGGCATAGGTGACGGCCTCGAGTTCCGCCTTGATGCCGACCGAGTTCAGGTTCTGCGCAACAAGCTGATAAGTCTCGGTGTCGGCCGGGAAGTTGCCGGGAATCACGTCGATCTTGACCGGGAAGCCGTTGGCGAAACCCGCTTCCGTCAGCAGCGCCTTCGCCTTGGCCGGATCGTAGGCATAGGGCTTCACATTCGCGTTGTAGCCGAAGGAGCCGGAGGTCGCGCACTGGCCGGCGGCCGGCACCACGCCCTTGAGCAGATCCTTTTCCATCGACGGCCGGTTGATCGCGTAATTGGCGGCCTGGCGGACACGCTTGTCCTTGAACGGGCTGGTCTCGCGCGTCGCCATGAAGCGCAGCGTGTTGGTGCCGGTGCGTTGCACCGCATCAACCTGATGGCCGGCGGCCTTGATACGGTCCATGTCATCGATCGGAACGCCGATGGCGACATCAAGCTCGCCCGACAGGATGCCGGACACGCGCGCCGCGGCTTCCTTCATCTCGATCACGCGCAGGTTCTTGATCTTCGCTGGCAGGCGGCCATTGGGCGAGGCCTCATAGCGCGCCTCGGCGCCGTCCCAGGACACGAGCTGGTAGGGGCCGGTGCCGGCGCCCTTCTGTGCCAGACCGTCGATGCCGGTGTCGGCGAACAGCTTGGGCGCCGGAATCCAGTAGACGGACAGGTTGCGGTCCACCACCGAGACCGGCGCGCCGGTCTCGATGCGGATCGTGTCATCGGAAATCGCCGTCGTCTTGACGATGCGCGACTGGTTCTGGAAGTTCTGGCCGCCGCTGTATTTCTTGCCGTCGGGCGACCCGAGCCAGGTGAACCACTCGGCCACGCCCTGGGCCGTCAGCATCTCGCCATTGTGGAACTTGATGCCCTTCTTGAGCGTCACTTCCCAGGTCGTCTTGTCGATGTTGCGCCAGGACTGGCTGAGCATCGGGATGACATCGCCCTTGAGGTCGACGCGGTTCAGCGTCTCGTACATCGGCGCCATCGTGTAGGAACACGGGCTCGCGCTGTTCGCCGCCGGCAGCGCCCGGGTCGGGCAGACAACGGGGGAGCCGACGCGCACGGTATCGGCCGGCTGGGCGAGCGCGGTGCCCGCCAGCGAAGCCAGGGCCAGCACGCCAAGTGCGACGCCTTTTGCCCCTTCGATCAGACCAGACATGGAATTCCCTCCCTGAGAATGTGAGGGCAAAGACTAGCGCAGCGCGGACGGGTTCGGCGAGAAACCCGGAACACGGGATTAAGATTCTTCAATGGGACGAGGGCCGCGCAAAAAGAAAGGCCGCGCGGGTTGCCCCGCGCGGCCTTCATCGACAGGTTTGCGTTTACTGGAAGGTGATGTCGCCGTAGTCGTAGCGCTGGGCAATGTTCACGAAGTTGCGAACCCGCTTGTGCAGGCCGGTCAGGTCGGGAATCACGTTCAGGCTGATGATCGGCGCGTTTTCGTGGTTGAGCGCCAGCAGCTGGCTGACGAGCTTGCGCTGCTTCTCGACATCGAACTCGCCCTCGATCGCCTCGATCAACTTCAGCTCGTTCGCGTCGCAATGCGACGCCTGCGGCTTGCGGCATGACAGGTTCGGGAACACGTCCAGCGGATGCGCGGTGAAGCTCATGCAGCCATTCTGGAAGATGTCATTGAAGCCCATCGTCTTCGCATCCGGGCCCGGCGTCCATTTCTGCACCCACTGCGCGAAGGTGATGATTTCCAGGTCCGTCTTGACGCCGATGGCGTTCAGGTTCTGCGCCGCCAGCTGGTAGGTCTCGCCGTCGGCCGGGAAGTTGCCGGGGATGACGTCGGCCTTGACCGAGAAGCCGTTGGGATAGCCGGCTTCCGCCAGCATCGCCTTGGCCTTGGCCGGGTCATAGGCATAGGGCTTGATGTTCGGGTCATAGCCGAACGAGCCCGGTGCCGCGCATTGTCCCGCCGCCGGGGCAACGCCCTTCAGCAGGTCGCGCTCCATCGCCGGGCGGTTGATCGCGTGGTTCATCGCCTGGCGCACGCGCTTGTCCTTCATCG
>CAXNFA010000307.1:0-3467 GCA_964201105.1 Alphaproteobacteria bacterium
CGCCTCGAAATCCATCAGTTTCAGCGCTTCGCCAAGGTCGAAATGCTCCTTGGGCGCGAAGGTGAAGGCCGGTTTCTGGCCCCACTGACGGATTTCCTGGTTGTCCTGCTCGTCCTTGCCGTCGGGCACGTCGGCGGCGGGCAGGTTCGGAATGCCGGCGAGCAACTCGTCGAGCTCGGCAGCGAGCACGCGTTCCTTTTCCTCGTTCGCCTGGACTTCGCCCTTCAGGGTCTCGGTTTCCTGGCGCAGGCGTTCGAATTCGGCGTCGTCCTTCTTCGCCTTGGCCTGGCCGATTGCCTTGGCTGTGTCATTGCGCTTCTTCTGTAGCTCCTGCATCGCGGTCTGCGCGGCGCGGCGGTCCGAGTCGAGGCGCAAGACATCTGCCGACAGAGGCGCGAGCCCGCGCCGCTTCAGGCCGGTGTCAAAGGCAGCGGGATTCTCGCGAATCCATTTCAGGTCATGCATGGTGCGGACAGGAACAAAGGAGGCCCAAGGCGGCCTCTTATACGTCCCTGCCTGAATCGGGTAAAGCGGCGGGTGAGAACCTAGGAGCCAGCGGGTGCCAGAACAGCTGAGGAATCCGTCGCTGCCCCCTCGCCCTTTGCAATCAGTCGGATTCGCTGCGCGATCTCCTCGGGCGAGAGGATGTAGTCGATGCAACCGCTCTCGATGGCGCTTTGCGGCATGTCGGGCTCCGCCGCGGTGTCGGGCTTCTGCGCGATGGTGACGCCGCCGACATCCTTGATGCCGCACAGCGCCGCGGCGCCGTCGCCATCCAGGCCCGAAACGATGACCGCAACCAGCTTGCCGTCCCAGTAGTCAGTCAGGGAACGCAGGAAGACGGTAATGACGTCGGGCCAGCCCCTGGGCTTGGAAATCGGTTCAAGGCAGAACTCGCCGTCGCGGACGTGCAGATCGCGCTTTTCCAGAATGATAAAGACGTGATTCGGTCGGATCATCAGGCCCTGCGTGATCAGTTCCACCGGCATGGCGGTGTATTGCGGCAGAATCTCATGAAGCCGGGTGGCCACGGTACGCAGGTGGTTGACGATGACAATGGCCACGCCGAGATCGGGCGGCAGCTGCCGCAACAGGCGTATGTAGGCATCGAGACCGCCCGCAGACCCACCCACGCACACGACGGGAAAGTCGCGGGCCACCGGGGGAAACCTGGGTTTCGTGTGGTCCATCCCTGCATCAACGCCTGCAGGAGCCTTCGGTCTCCCACCCGGTACGAAGGGACGAAGTTTGTTCTAGACCGCCGCGTCCGCCGCCTCACGCCTGGCCCGATTGCGTTCGATCAGCCGGCCAATCAGGATCGATATCTCGTAGAGGCCGAGCAACGGGATGGCGAGGCCAACCTGGCTGATCACGTCCGGCGGCGTCACCACGGCGGCAAAGGCGAAGACGCCAACGATGGCGTAGCGGCGCTTCTTCGCCAGCGATTCGGTCGACAGTATGCCCGCCCGGATCAGCAGCGTCAGCACCACCGGCAGCTGGAACGCCAGGCCGAACGCGAAGATCAGCGTCATCACCAGGGACAGATACTCGTTCACCTTGGGCTCAAGCATGATCGGCAGCGTGCCGACGTCGCCCGGTGTCTCGAAGCTCAGGAAGAAGCGCCACGCGAGCGGGAAGATCAGGTAGTAGACGAGCGCTGCCCCGAGGACGAAGAGCACCGGCGTGGCCGCAAGGAAGGGCGCGAAGGCCGCCCTCTCGTTGCGATAGAGGCCGGGCGCCACGAATTTCCAGATCTGCACGGCGAAGAAGGGGAAGCTCAGCATCAGCGCGGCCCACATGCCAAGCTTGAGCTGTGTAAAGAAGGCTTCCGGCAGGCCCGTGTAGATGAGCCGTCGATCAGGTGAGCCGGCAAGAATGTCTGACAGCGGCTGCAGCAGGAAGTTGTAGATCGTCTGTGCAAAATAATAGGAGACGAGGAAAGCGACGATGAAGAAGCCGCCGGCATACATCAGCCGGGTGCGCAACTCGACGAGATGCTCGAGCAGCGGCGCCTTGCTCGCCTCGATGGCGGCCTCGTCGTCGGGCGTGCGGGCGGTCACAGGCTAGCCTTCCACGCGGCGCACGGGTTCAGCCGGCACGGGCTGCGGCTCGGATGCGGCGGCAACCGCATCGCCATTGGCCGGAATCCGCGCGGGCGCATCAAGGTCGGGCGCCACCGGGTTGGCATTCGTGGATTCCGCGCCCGGCGCAGGCACAGGTGTGCCTGGCGTCACGATGGGTGGTGGGCCGGAGCGCGCCAGTTCGTTCATCAGGTCTTCTGGGGTGGGCAGGAAATCCGGCCGCACCAGTTCCGGCGTCAGGCGATTGGGGTCGAGTGCGCTGTTGACCGAACTGGTCACGTCGCTCTGCATCTCGGCCATCTTCTTGCGCATGTCGTCGATGTCGGCCTGGCGCGCCATCTCGTCCATGCTGTTCTGGAATTCGCGGGCCATGCCCCGCGCACGTCCGGTCCACTGGCCGACCGTTCGCATCACGCGCGGCAAATCCTTGGGGCCAATCACCACAACGGCAACCAGCGCGACAACGAGCATCTCGCTCCAGCCGATGTCGAACATTGCCGATTTCCGAACCTAGTCCGTGGCCGCGGCGCCGGGGCGCCGCAGACCTAAACCCAGATCAACCCTGGGCGGTTTCCTTGCGGACATTTGCCGTCGCGTCTGCCTTGGCATCAAGCGTCTTCGGCGATTCATCGGTCTTGGCCACGGTGTCGTCAGCCATGCCACGCTTGAAGCTCTTGATACCTTGGGCGAGATCGCCCATCAGGCCGGAAATCTTGCCACGGCCGAACAGCAGCAGAACCAGGACCAGAACGACCAGGATATGCCAGAAACTAAAGGCGCCCATTGCTTGCTCCTCGGTCCCGGAGCCGATGCAAGTTTCGGCCCCAAGGGATTGATTGCCCTAGCCTATTGGCATTTCCAGGGCAGCGGTTGAGGGCGGATCATGGCAGAAAGGCCGGTGCGGCGCAAACCGCCGCCGCATCACAGTTGATGACCGTTGCGTGACAGCGGTCAGGGCTTTTCTGCGGGAAATACAAAGCTTTGCCGCGGATCGAGAGTGACCGACAGGGTGGCGCCCACGCGCGGCGCCGGCCCCGGCAAATGCGCGATCCAGCGCGCAGCAAGGCCGGATGCCGAGAGTTCCACTTCGCTGACCGCGCCGAGGAGGCGGCTGGCCGCGACGGTGACGGGCGTCCCCTGCCCGGCGCTCAGGCCCTCGTAGCGCACCACCAGTTCTGCCGCTGCGCCGTCCGTCAAGCCCGGCGCGGCAAGCACGCCGAATGGCGTTTCCACCCGACCACCCGCCACACGCACCGGCAGCCGGTTGACCGGACCGAAGAAGGACGCGACGAAGGCATTTGCCGGACGGTGATAAATGTCGTCCGGCGTGCCTGTCTGCTGCAGCACGCCCGCACGCAACACAACAATTCGGTCGGCCATGCGCAT
>CAXNFA010000308.1:0-3451 GCA_964201105.1 Alphaproteobacteria bacterium
ACGGAGGAGTCGATCCGCGCCGCCGTCGATGCGGCGGAACGCATGGCGGGCGAGACAGTGCGCGAGGTGCATGTGGCACTGGCGGGTGGTCGGCCGCATTCCCACACCGTCGGCGTCGAAGTGTCCATCGCTGGCCACGCTATCGGCGATTCCGACCTGCGCCGCGTGCTGGAGCAGGGCCGGCCCGCGCCGGACGAAACAGGCGAACGCGAGGTCATTCACTCACTGCCCGTCGGCTTCACGGTTGATGGTGCCAGCGGCGTGCGCGACCCGCGCGGCATGTATGGCTCGCGGCTCGGCGTCAACATCCATGTCGTCACCGCCAACACCGGTCCGTTGCGCAACTTGTCGCTCTGCGTCGCGCGCGGCCACCTGCAGGTCGCCAGCGTCACCGTCGCGCCCTTTGCCTCCGGCCTTGCCACGCTGGTTGAGGACGAAATGCGCCTGGGCGTCACGCTGGTCGACATGGGCGGCGGCACGACGACCATCGCCGTGTTCAAGGATGGCGAACTGATCTTCGTCGATGGCCTTGCGGTGGGCGGCATTCACATTACGCAGGACATCGCGCGCGGGCTCGCCACGCCGATGAATCATGCCGAACGCATGAAGACATTGTTCGGCAGCGCGCTGCCGAGCCCGGCAGACGAGCGGGAACTGATCGATGTGCCGGTGATCGGCGAGACGGATCGCGACATCACCAATCAGGTGCCGCGCTCGGTTCTGGTCGGCATCGTCCGGCCGCGCGCAGAAGAGATTTTCGAACTGGTCCGCAACCGCCTGGAAGCGGCGGGGATGGACCGGGTTGCCGGGCGCCGCGTCGTCCTGACCGGTGGCGGCAGCCAATTGCAGGGCGCACGCGAACTCGCCGCTCGCATGCTCGACAAGCAGGTTCGCCTTGGCCGCCCCATCCGCATGGATGGCCTGGCCGAGGCAACGGGTGGGCCGGCATTCGCGACCTGTGCGGGCCTCCTGGGTCTCGCCATGCGTGAACCGCCGGCAGCTGTGCGCGACTTCGCGGACAGCAGCGACAGCGGCCGCATCTCGCGCTTCGGGCGCTGGCTGCGGACAAATTTCTGATTGGGGAAGAGGACGAGACCGCGCAAAGCGGCCGGATAACGGGACGAAAACTCAGAGCAGAGTTGGCAACAGATCAGGTTTTTTGGAGGGAATGGAATGACGATCAAACTCAGTGTGCCGGCAAAGACCGAGCTACACCCGAAGATTACGGTGGTTGGCGTCGGCGGCGCCGGCGGCAATGCTGTCAACAACATGATCGCCGCCGAGCTTGAGGGCGTCGACTTCATCGTCGCCAACACCGACGCGCAGTCGCTCGCGCAGGCGCTGACCGACCGCCGCATCCAGCTGGGCGTCGGCGTCACGCAGGGCCTTGGCGCCGGCTCGAAGCCGGAGATCGGCCGCCGTGCCGCGGAAGAGTCGCTCAATGAGGTGATGGAGTCGCTGCACGGCGCCCACATGGTGTTCATTACCGCGGGCATGGGCGGCGGCACCGGCACCGGTGCGGCTCCCGTTATTGCCCAGGCCTGCCGCGAAGCCGGCATCCTGACGGTCGGTGTGGTGACGAAACCGTTCCACTTCGAAGGCAGCCACCGCATGGTGCTGGCCGAGGCCGGCATCAAGGAACTGGAAGCCCAGGTCGATACGCTCATCATCATCCCGAACCAGAACCTGTTCCGGGTGGCGAATGAGAAGACGACCTTTGCGGACGCCTTCAAGATGGCCGACGACGTGCTGTATTCCGGCGTGCGCGGCGTGACCGACCTGATGGTCATGCCTGGGCTTATCAACCTCGATTTCGCCGACGTCCGCACCGTCATGATGGAGATGGGCAAGGCGATGATGGGCACGGGCGAGGCTGAGGGCGACAAGCGCTCGATCCTCGCGGCCGAGGCGGCGATCTCGAATCCGCTGCTCGATGATGTGTCGATGAAGGGTGCCCGCGGCGTGCTCATCAACATCACCGGTGGTCCGGACATGACCCTGTATGAAGTCGATGAGGCGGCGACCCGCATCCGCGAGGAAGTGGACCCCAACGCCAACATCATTTTCGGCTCGATCTTCGACGAAAGCCTCAAGGGCCGCGTCCGCGTGTCGGTCGTCGCCACCGGCATCGGCGTGGCAGCGGAAGCCGCGCCGAAGGTCCACACCCTCTATCCGGAGGCCGGCCAGCCGGTTCGTCCGATGATGGCGGGTCCCGCTCCTGCCGCGCCGGCCTTCCGTCCGATCACCGCGGGCGGCCCTGCCCCGGCGACGGCGCGGGTCATGCCCGCCGCTCCGGCCCCGCTCGTGGTGTCGGCGTCCCATCCGGTCGCGGAACTGAAGACGATGGACCAGATCGCCCCGGCGCCAATGCTTGAGATGCCGGAACCGATGGTTGAAGCGGCGCCGGTCGTGGCCGAGGCCGCGCCGACCGCGGTCGCCCAGCCGATGATGGAAGCGAAGGCCCCGGCCTTCACCGCCCGTCCGCTGCCGCTGCAGCCGGCGGTCACCGCGGCGGCCCGTCCGGCCGCGGAATCCTTCGTCGCCCCGCGCCCGCAGGAACCGCGTGCCCGTCAGGTGCCACTGGCCAAGCCGGAGCCGTTTGCCGAGGCGGCGGTCGCCAATGCCGGCGCCGCCCCCCAGCCGCCGCGCAAGAAGGCCCGTGGCCCCAGCCTGTTCGAGCGCATGACCGGCGTCGGTCGCCGCGCGGAAGTCGAAACGGCCCCCGCTGCCCCGGCCCCGCAGGCTTCGGGCATCCGGGTCGAACCGATGCTGGAAGCCCGTCAGGCGGCGCCGCGCCCTGCCGAGGCCCGCAAGCCGGAAACGGCGCCGGTCCAGGCTGAACGCCTGGCCCCGCAGCCCGAGGAAGACCTGTTGGAAATCCCGGCGTTCCTGCGCCGCCAGGCCAACTAGGACGATGTGGTTTCCCGGCCAGCTTGCCCCTCCCTCCGGGCCGGCTGGCCGGGCCCCCGCGTCCCAAAAAAGACACGTAAGAACCTGTAACAAAGAGTGAATTGAGGCGTGCGGCTCGCGTTCTTACAACAGTGGCTGAGATCACAGGCCATGACGGACCGCAACCCCGCCTTGGCCATCCCGAGACCCGAATCGACAGGGCGGACCGCGTTGAACGACCACCAGCAACATACCCTGCGCAACCGCATCAGCTGCACGGGCATTGGCCTGCACAGCGGGGCCAAGGTGTCGCTGACGCTGCATCCGGCAGAGGTCGATACGGGCATCGTCTTTGTGCGCGGGGATCTCGACGGCGACCGTGCCATCGTCCCTGCGACCTGGCGCCATGTGGTCGACACGTTGCTGTGCACCACCATCGGCAATGAAGATGGCGTGCGCGTGGCGACAATCGAACATCTGATGGCCGCTCTTCATGGCTGCGGCGTCGACAATGCGATAGTCGAAGTGAGCGGCCCGGAAGTGCCGATCATGGACGGCAGCG
>CAXNFA010000309.1:0-3423 GCA_964201105.1 Alphaproteobacteria bacterium
AGCGGGGATGCCGGCATGGCTGACCTTGTCGCAGCCCTGGGTCTCATGAGCGGCACGTCGCTGGATGGTATCGACGTCGCAATGATCCGCACGGATGGCGATACCCGGGTGGAGTTCGGCCCGGCCCACACCGTGCCCTATGACAGCGCGCTTCGAGAGAGCCTGCGCGTCTTGCTCGGACGGCGCGACGCAGATGTGGGATTGCGGAAAATCGAGGAGCAGTTCACCGATGCGCACGGGGATGCTATTGACAAACTGCTTCAGAAAGATATTTCAAGCCACTCAGAAGTAAAGATAATTGGATTTCACGGCCAGACACTGAGTCATCGTCCGGAAGAGGGCTGGACCTGGCAGATTGGCGATGGCCAGCGCCTTGCCAATCGCCAAGGCATTCCCGTGGTCCACGATTTCCGTCGCGCCGATGTGGCCAATGGCGGTCAGGGCGCACCTTTTGTGCCGCTTTACCACCAGGCGCTGGCGGCAAAGTTGCCGGAGCGACCTCTGGCGATCCTGAATATAGGGGGCGTCGCCAATGTCACCTGGATTGGCCGCGGGCCCCACGACATCCTGGCCTTTGATACAGGCCCGGGCAACGCGCCGATTGACGACTGGGTGCTGCATCGCATGGGTATCGCACGGGACGAAGGTGGCGCGCTCGCCGGCGCCGGGAAGGCGGATCGCAGCCGTGTCGAGGCGATGCTGCGGCAAGATTTCTTTGAAAGAAATCCACCCAAGTCACTGGACAGGCAAGATTTTTTGTCCTCGATGGCCGATGGCCTGTCAGCCGAAGATGGCGCCGCCACACTGGTCGCGATGACGGTCGGCGCCGTGGCGCGGGCGCGTGAGCATATGCCCGAAATGCCGCAACGCTGGCTGGTCACAGGCGGTGGCCGCCACAACGCCACGATGATGTGGCGCCTGCGCGAGGCGCTAGGGGTGCCTGTCGATCAGGTCGAAGCCGTGGGCTGGCGCGGCGACGCGCTGGAGGCCGAAGCCTTTGCTTTTCTGGCCGTGCGAAGCCTGAAGGGGTTACCCCTCAGCCTGCCGTCAACAACGGGCTGCAGAACCCCGACCACAGGCGGGGTTCTGTGGCAGCCAGATCAGCCGGCCTTGCGGGTGGCGAAGGCCGCTGAGAGGTAGGAGTTTACCTCGGCCTTCATGTCTTCCAGGTGATGGGTGAAAAAGTGGTCGGCGCCGGGCACGATGCGATGCTCGATGCGAATATTCTTCTGCGATGACAGCTTGTTGGCCAGCTTGGTCACATCGGCGTCGGGAACATGCTGGTCGTCACCGCCATGCAGGATCATGCCCGAGGCGGGGCATGGAGCGAGGAAGGTGAAATCATACATGTTGGCCGGCGGAGCCACCGAGATGAAGCCGTCGATCTCTGGTCGCCGCATGAGGAGCTGCATGCCGATCCATGCGCCAAACGAGAAGCCGGCGACCCAGCAGCGCGGCGCGCTCGGGTTGAAGGTCTGCAGCCAGTCCAGCGCACCGGCCGCGTCGGCGAGTTCCCCCAGGCCATGGTCATAGACCCCTTGGCTGCGGCCGACCCCGCGAAAATTGAAGCGCAGCACCGAAAATCCGTGTTCCACAAAGGCGTGGTAGAGCGCATAGGCCACCCGATTGTTCATCGAGCCGCCATGCTGCGGATGGGGGTGGAGCACCAGCGCGATAGGGCTTGTGCCCTTGGCCGGGTGGTAGCGGCCTTCGAGCCGCCCGTCCGGGCCGTTGAATGTCACTTCAGGCATCAATCACCTTCTGTCCGGCCAGGCGCGCGGCCGGGTCTCAATCCCCGACACCGGTTCAACGCTCGGCCTGGCCCAAAAGGCACATCGCCGATTTCTTGACCGATTTAGTCGGGTTACCTATATGACGCGGTAAGCGTGTGGTCCTGTCCGGGGGCCCGAACACGAGAGGGCGGACTATATCATGGCCGTGGGATCGTTTTTCAAATCCTTGCGTGAAGAGGTGGGGGTCGTTGTCGAACGTGACCCGGCAGCCCGTTCCCGCCTGGAAGTGGTGCTCTTCTATCCGGGCTTCCATGCCCTTGTCGCCTTCCGCCTGGCCCATGCCTTATGGATACGCGACTGGAAGCTGCTGGCCCGTTTCATCTCGACATCTGCCCGCTTCTTCACGGGGATCGAGATCCATCCCGGTGCCACCATCGGCCGCAGCTTCTTCATCGACCACGGCATGGGCGTGGTGATCGGCGAGACAACCGAGATCGGCAATGACGTGACGCTGTATCAGGGCGTCACACTGGGCGGCACCTCGCTGCTGCCGGGGAAGCGCCATCCCACGCTTGGTAACAATGTGATCGTCGGCGCCGGCGCCAAGGTGCTTGGCCCGATCAAGCTCGGTGACGGCGTCCGCGTCGGATCGAATGCCGTTGTGGTCAAGGATGTGGCGCCTGCCACGGTGGTTGTCGGCATTCCCGCGAAGCCAGTGGCCGGGCCGCGTGATTCGGAAACGGTACGCTTTACCGCCTATGGCGCATCGGGCGAAGGCATGACGGACCCGACGGCCAATGCCGTGCGCGGCCTGATGGAACAGATCGAAATATTGAAGGCGCGGGTAAGCGACCTGGAGGCGCGGCCGCAGACACCGCCGTCGTCCGGGTCAGACTGGCCCCTGGTGCCCGACAGCCGCGACAGCCGTCGCGACGATTGTTAACCCCTCTGCACACGGAGCGAACGCCATGAAGCTCGGCACCAAGGGACGTTATGCAGTGATGGCCATGGCCGATCTCGCTAGTCATGCTGAAGGGCGGCCGGTGCCGCTCGCCGACATCGCGGATCGCCAGGGCATCTCGCTCTCCTACCTCGAACAGCTTTTCGGCCGCCTGCGCCGCGGCGGTCTTGTTACCTCGGCACGCGGTCCCGGCGGCGGCTATCGCCTCAGCCGCAGCCCGGCCGACACGCGCGTGGGCGACATCGTTCTCGCGGTTGATGACCAGCCGCAAGCCTTGCAATGCACGCCGGAACATGGCGCTTGCTGTGCCAATGATCAGGAACAGTGCCTGACCCATGATCTGTGGGCCCAACTGGGCATGCAGATTCAGAACTTCCTGAACGGCGTGACGCTTGACGACGTGCTGTCGCGCCGCATTGCCGGTCTTGGCGTGCCGCCGGTCAACCTGTCGGCGGAACCCGCCGCCGCGGCCTGATTGCCGGTGTGACTGTTCATCCGGTCTATCTCGACCACAACGCCACGTCACCGCTGCGTCCCGCAGCGGCCGCTGCGATGCGGGCGGCGCTGGACGACGTCGGCAATCCGTCCTCCGTCCACAGCTTCGGCCAGCGTGCACGTCGCCTCGTCGATGGCGTGCGCCAACAGATCGCTGACGTGCTCGCAGCCAGCGCGGTCGACGTCATCTTCACGAGCGGCGGCACCGAGGCCAACAACCTCGCCTTACTGGGT
>CAXNFA010000310.1:0-3421 GCA_964201105.1 Alphaproteobacteria bacterium
CTTCATTTTGGCCGTTACCCTCGTCTGCCGCGTCTGGGGCTCTTTTTAGTCACAGGGATCAAGCCCATAAGAAGGCGGCGTGCGGCTCCTTGCGCCGCGCCCTGCAAGCTCCGAATGCAGCCCCAAACTGCTTCGTTGCGGGCGTCCCCGATCGGTCACCCCACGGCAGGCCGGGACCGTCGCGATCATCGGGTAGAGGCGAAGAAGGCAGTTTTCCAGCCTCCAACCATGCCCGCAAAATGCCACATCGGTTCGCCGATTGACACACGACGCTGCCGGCGACGGCTTCTAGTGTTTCCCCATGACCTGCACACACGCAGGAACACGGGAGACACAAGATGACTGCCATGAGCGCCATTGGAGCCCAGATCCCCTTCCTCCGCCGCTACGCCTATGCGCTGACCGTCAGCCAGAAGACGGCCGATTCCTACGTGGCCGCCTGCCTCGAAACCCTGTTGATCGACCCGTCGTCGCTGCCCGAGGGTGCCAACATCCGGGTCCGCCTCTACAAGCTGTTCCAGGCGATCTGGTCCTCCGTCGATGACGGCATGGTCATTCCGGTCGAGCTGATGGACGAGAACGATGGTGTTCACCGCAACCTCGCCAAGCTGTCAGAATTCGACCGTCAAGCGCTTCTCCTGACGGCTCTGGAAGGCTTCTACGCTGGTGAAGCGGCCGAGATACTGGATGCGAGGCAGGACGAGGTCGAACGCGCCCTGGACCGCGCCATGGCCATCGCGGCGCCCTCGCTGCCGGGCGACGTGCTTATCATCGAGGACGAGCCGCTCATCGCTATGGACCTGTCGGAGATTGTCGAAGGCTTGGGTCATCACGTCGTCAACGTGGCCACCACCCGCGCCGAAGCTGTTGCAGCCGCCCGGTTATGCCGGCCCAGCCTGATCATTGCGGATGTCAGCCTGTCGGATCGCAGTTCTGGCATCGATGCGGTGGCGGATATCTTACGGGAAGACAACATCCCGATCGTGTTCGTGACGGCCTTCCCGGAAAAGGTCAGGGCCGCCCGCCACCTTGCGGTGTCTGAAGTAGTTTCTAAGCCCTTCTTCCCGGGCTCGATCCAGAGCGCGGTCAGCCGCGCGCTGATGTTCGGTCCGCCGGCTCCGGCGGTCCACGCGCACTAGTCAGTTGAGGCAGGTGGCGCGCGACTCCCGGCGCGCCACCGCTGCCCGAATGCGGGCAACATGGCATCCAGCGGATGACAGGGAGTAGGGGATCGCGCGGCTACGCCGTTGGCGAAACACCCTTGAGCGAGCAGAACACCGTCCCGGCAAAATTCTTCAGATCAATCGGCTTGTTCAGCACCGTGGCGTGCGGATAGTGGACGCTCACGCGCGCCGGGGCATAGCCCGTAACGATCACGAAGGGAATGCCGCGCGATGTCAGCGTGTCGGCCACCGGTACAATCATTTCTCCGCCCAGATTAAAGTCGAGCACTGCTCCATCCACCGTCTCTGACTGCAGTAGTTGCATCGCCAGACCAACATTGGGTGCAGGGCCGATCACGGTTGCGCCTGCTTCCAGGAGGAAGTCCTCCATCATCAGGGACAGGATAGTTTCATCCTCCGCAACGAGAATTCTTAGGTCAGACAGATCACTCACAGGTAAGCCTTCTCGGACAAGGGCAGGCGCGCGGTGCAACAAAAACCTTCCGGGCGGTAGTCCATTTCGACGCGGCCGCCGAACTCCCCCGCGATACCACGCTCGATCAGGCGTGAACCGAACCCCCGCCTTAACGGCGTCTGCACTGGTGGACCATCGGACTCACACCAGACGATCTCGATCAGCTCACCTTCCGCCAGGCGCCTCAGGTTCCAGACCAGTGTAACCTTGCCGGTATCTGTCGACAGCGCTCCGTATTTCGCTGCGTTGGTGGCGAGTTCATGCACGCCCATGCCCAATGTCACCGCGGCATTCGGCGTTAACTGGATGCGCGGGCCATCGACAATCTGGATCCGATCGCGCGTGCCAATGAGATACGGGGCCAGGGCACCACGCAGCACGTCGCGCAACATCGCTCCCTGCCAGGCTTGTTGGGTCAGAAGATCGTGAGCACGGGCCAGAGCCAGCAGCCGGCCGCCGAAGTCGTTGCGGAAGGCCTCGATGTCGGGCGCGCTGCGGCCTGTGTGGGAGGCGATGGACTGGACGGCGGCCAGAGTGTTCTTCACCCGGTGGTTCAGCTCGTCCATCAGCAGCTGCTGGCGCGTTTCAGCCGCCTTGCGATCCGAAATGTTGGTCAGCGTCACGATGCAGCCCGCGGGCTTCTCCAGGCTGTTCAGAAGGGGTCCCGCGCTCATCAGGAAATAGCGCATATCCGCCTGCTTATTGATGGCGGTGACTTCGACATTGCGCACGGACTTCCCGTTCAGTGCAGCCCTGGCGATGTCGGAGGCGAGGGTGGCTGGCGTATTCTCGTCAATCAGAGAATCGATGGCCTGATGAAAGACGTCGGAATAGTGCATGCCGCGCGCGTCCCGAAGCAGGCGCTCGGCGGCATTGCTCATCTGCACCACGTAGCCGCTTGCGTCGCAGACGATGACTGCCTCGGTGGCTTGCTCCACAACGGCTCGCGCGAAGCGCTCGGCCGCGGACAGTTCCATCATCCGGCGTTGCTCGCGCAGGTCGGTGACGATGGCCGTCACCGCCTGTATTCCTTCGGCCGGAATCAGGGCCGTGGCAATGAGCGCAGGACAATGGCTGCCATCGGCGCAGCGGAAAACCACCTCGCGTCGACGGCCAGTGGCCAGGGGCTCGATCAGAATGGACTGAAGGGCGCCCCGGGATGCGGTGGCAATGTGGTCGAAGGCCGAACTGCCAACAATTTCCGGAAGCGGGCGCCCAAGCAGCAGCGAGAGGGCGGTGTTGCCGTAGAGGACGGTTCCGTCACTCGCAAGGGTAATGGCCCTTTCGTGCATCCGCTCGACGAGGATGCGATAAGGCTCTTCCGCGCCCCTGAGGGTGTAGACCTGCTTGCCGGCCTTGCCGTCCATCACAAAGGCATCGACCTCGCCGCCACGGATCGCGCGCAACGCGTCTTCCACTTCGGACAGGCGTGTCTTCAGTTCGGCAATTACAGAATCTTTGTTACGCATCAGGTAACGGTTTTCGCCGTTGCCAGCCCCAGGCTGGACAGTACTTTATCGCTGTCTGCCATGTCCCCAACCAGCCGGCGCACTGGCAATGGCAACAGCTTTATCAGAGTCGGCGCCGCACTTAGCTGAACGCGCGAAGCAAGCTCGGGTTGCTGGTAAAGGTCGAAAACCTCCAGTGTTTAGCCGTCCGCAAGTCGGTCATCGCAGATTCGCCGGATGTTTCGCACCGTCCGCAGGGAGCGTTTGGTGTTGCCGGCGACGTATAGCTGAAGCCGGTAAGAATCTTCGCCCATCGCGATGGCCTCCGGCTGGAA
>CAXNFA010000311.1:0-3419 GCA_964201105.1 Alphaproteobacteria bacterium
AGCATCAGCAACGTGTCGTCCTTGGTGCTGCGGGAATAGGTGTCGGCGTCGAGCGCCCGCAGGAAGGGATGATCGGGCCGGCAGGGCGCGATCACGCCCAGCGGCAGATCATAGTCGTGCACGATGGCGGAGTAGATGTCCCGCGCCCGCGCACTGACGACATGCATCTCACGGTGGAGGTCGTCGTTGCCCAGCATGGCATTGAGCTTGGTCGGCGCGCGCCGCTTGGTGTCAAAGATCTTCTTCAGCGCCGGTCCGGTACCGCCGATCAGCGAATAGCCGACATCCATCGGCAGGATGCCAATGCCGCCCGCCTTCAGCGTGGCAAATGCGCGCTGGGCATCGCCAGCAAAATCAAGCTTGGACATGGAAGCTCCGGCAACGGGTCAAGGGCGCCAGACGGTGCCGCGCCCCGCGCCCGCTTGCAAGAGGCAGATATCACGCAGCGAAGCCTTGCCAGAAGCGGTCGGCCTTGTCGGCGGCGGCCTGGCGCATAGCCTCGAGGCTTTCGGTCGCGATGCCCGTCAGGCGGCTCATGTCTTCGACGATCGGCAAGAGTCCGTCGAGCAAGCCATAGACCTCCTGCAGCTTCACCTGGACCTCGGCGCCGCCCATAAGGTTGTCGGCCAGATGGTGGTTGCGGATGCGGGCCAGCTTCAGGTCGGCGGCAGCGCCGGCCACCAGGACAGCCCATTGCTCCTCGGCCCCTGCGAGCAGGGCTTCCTGTTCGGCATCGCCAGCAAGGCACAGCAATCGCGTCTGCGGGGCTTCCAGGCGCTGGAAGATGTTCGGCAGGCAGGCGCGATGTTGCTTCTTCCGTTCAGCCATCTCCATCAGGTGGGCGACCAGCGCGTCGATGACGGCCTGGCCGATGAGTGTCGTCGCCGGTCCGGCGCCGCGCTCGTCGAGGCTGCCGCGCAGATCTGTTATCCGCTCGAAGCCGCGCAGGATTTCCGCCAGGTGTAGAGCGGTCTCCGCCTCCGCGCGCAGGCGCTGCACCAGCTTGCGGAACGCGCGATGGTCAGCCTCGGCGGCGGCACCGATGGGGGGATCGACGGGGTCGGGCGAATTCATGCAGCATGCCTTGCTTGGGCGATCACAGGACGGGGGCGATCACCGATGGGGCGATCACGGAGATGGACGGATCGAAACCGGCGGCTGCTCAGGAGCGGGAGCATGGCGGCGAATCCAGAGGGCTGAACGGCCGCGCCTCGCTGGGGAAAACACACCATCCCGACAATCAGGGGGAAATGGTGGGCGCACCAGGACTCGAACCTGGGACCCGCTGATTAAGAGTCAGCTGCTCTACCAACTGAGCTATGCGCCCAGCGAAGGCGGCGTAATAGCAAACGGGGGCAGGCTTGTCGAGGGTTCCGGGCAGGCATTTTGCCTGCCATCCGCTGCGCTAGAAGGGATCGCCGCCCGGGCGCTTGGGAATCTGCAGGTCGCGGTGGACGTAAACCGACAGAATGAAGCCGAATCCGAGCAAAATCGTCACCATGGCGCTGCCACCATAGGAAATCAGCGGCAATGGCACGCCCACCACCGGCAGCAGGCCCATGACCATGGCGATGTTGATGAACAGGTAGACGAAGAACACCGTGATCAGTCCGCCCGCCAGCAGCCGGCCAAAGGTGTGGCGGGCCCGCAGCGCGATGGCAAAGCCGAGCACCAGGATACCGATATAGAGGGCGAGCAGCAGCAGGCCGCCCACCATGCCCATCTCCTCGGCCAGCGTGGTGAAGATGAAGTCGGTCTGCTTCTCGGGCAGGAAGTTGAGGTGGCTCTGGGTGCCCTGCATGAATCCCTTGCCCCAGACCCCGCCGGAGCCCAGCGCGATCTTCGACTGCAGGATGTGATAGCCGGTGCCCAGCGGGTCGCGTTCCGGGTTCAGGAAGGTGAAGACGCGGTCCTTCTGGTAGTCGCGCAGGTTGGCCCAGAAGACCGGCATGGCGGCGAGCGCGGCGGCCCCGAGCGTGCCGAATACCCACCAGCGCACTCCCGACAGCAGCATCACGGTGAAACCGCCCATCAGCAGCAGGACGGCGGTACCCAGGTCTGGCTGGATGAGGACGAGGAAGACGGGCATCAGCATCAGCAGGAAGGGCACAAACAGATAGCGCAGCCGCGCGACATCTTCCGGCGTCAGGCCGTGGTAGTAGCGTGCCAGCGTCAGGATCAGCGCGACCTTCATCAGTTCCGACGGCTGCAGGTTGACGGGCCCCAACGACAGCCAGCGCTGTGCGCCGCCGCCGATGGTGCCGAGGATGTCGACCGCAATCAGCAGGCAGAGCGCGATGCCATAGAAGGGATAGGCGATGCGCATCCAGAAGCGCAGGTCGACCAGCGCCACCACCAGCATCATCACCAGGCCCATGCCAAAGCGGGCCGACTGCCGCGTCACCCAGGGATCGACGGAGCCGCCCGCGGCGGAATAGAGCATCGCAAAGCCGTAGCTTGCGGTAATGCAAATGAGGAGAACGAGAAGCCAGTTGATGTTGCGCAGCTTCTGCAGCAGCGTCATTTCCTGCTGGCGCTCACCCAGCGCGACCGACATGCCTCAGCCCCGCGTGCTAGCGACAGGCGCCGGTTCGGCTGCCATCGGTCGCGACGGCTGCCGCGGCAGCTTCTCCAGCCGGTGCAACTCGCGCAGCACGTCGCGCGCGATTGGTGCGGCCACGGCCGAACCGCCGCCGCCATGTTCCACCAGCACCGATATGGCATAGCGCGGATCGGCATAAGGCGCGAAGGCGACGAAGACGGCGTGGTCACGCTCGGCCCAGGGCAGTTCCTCGTTCTTCAGCACGCGTGTCTCACGCTCGTGGCGCGTGATACGGCGCACCTGCGAGGTGCCGGTCTTGCCGGCGATGAGGAATTCCGGGTCGGTGATGCGAGCGCGATAGGCCGTGCCCGTCGGCGAGTTGGACACGCGATACATCCCTTCGCGCGCAACGGCCAGCGCGGCCGGGCTGATCGCGACGGGCGGCGCTTCCGCCGCCGCCTCTCCCTTGCGGGGATGGACCAGCCGCGGCTTGACCGCGAGCCCGGTGGCAAGACGCGCCGACATCACCGCGAGCTGCAGGGGCGTCGCCAGCACGAAGCCCTGGCCGATGCCAGCGATCAGCGTCTCGCCCTGGTGCCAGGCCTCGCCCATCGTCGCGAGTTTCCAGTCGCGCGTCGGCATCACGCCGCCCTTCTCCGCCGCCAGGCCAAGGCCCGTCGGCTTGCCGAGCCCGAATCGGTTGGCGACCTCGGCAATCTTGTCGATACCGACCCGCCGCGCGATGTCGTAGAAATAGATGTCGCAGGAGTGTTCCATCGCCGCGACCATCGACAGGTTGCCGTGGCCTTGCTTCTTCCAGCAGTGGAAGGTGTGGCTGCCAAAGTCGAGCGCGCCGCCGCAGAACACCGTGTGGTCG
>CAXNFA010000312.1:0-3409 GCA_964201105.1 Alphaproteobacteria bacterium
CGCAGCGGGCGCCGGTGGTGAGAAGCGATGTTGGAGCTTGGGACGCTGAGGTACGAGCACTTGGTCGCGCTGCGGGCACCGAAGCCTATCGCCCGTTTGCACGACTTCCAACGGATGCGGATGGGGCCACCGCAGTCGGCGTTCGGAAAGACGCCGTGCAATCGTTGATCGTTGACTCGGTCATTCCGCTGGAGGGCTATGTTCTATTGCTCTCCGAGCGATACCCGCAGTACGAACTCCATAACATGAGCGTGGCTGATGCGCTTACGCATCGCAGGACTTGGTTGCGGACCATCAATGTGGCCAACCGCTAACTCAATTTGCCTCGAGTGGGCCGGATCAGAAGGTCCGGCCCGTCCGCTCAGAGCACGTTGAACAGATAGAGCAGCAGGATGATCGGCAGAGGAATGCCGATGAGCCAAAGAAGAAGTCCGCGCATGATCCCCTCCGGGGTTTGAGTTCCGGGGATCAACGGATGGGGCGGGGGCAGGTTCCGGTACAAGGGTGGGGACGGGCCACGCCGGTCCGGCTATCCTTCACCGCATGATCCGCCCGCTGGTCCTTGCCCTGGTTGCCCTCGTGCTCGCCACCCCGGCGCGGGCCGCCGATCCCGACCCCATCGTCTACAGCGCCGAAGGCACCGATGTGCGCTTCACCCTGCCGGCCGGCGCCTGCCTGGCTGATGGCGACGGGCCGGCGGAAGCCCGCCTGCGCACCAGCGCGCAATCCTCCACCGGGGCGCGGCGGCTCGCGCTGCTGTTCCTGCCGTGCGCCGAACGCGACCGCCTGCGAGGCGATGGCGCTGCGCGCGCCCAGGCCTATGGCCATGTCGGGTTGTTCGGCACGCCGGCCGATGCCGGGCGCCGCTATGCGCCCCTGCAGTCGGCGCCCGAGCTGAAGAGCAAGGAATGGCTGGAAATCCGCCTCGCGCTGCTCGACGTCGCCACCCGCGGGCCGAGCGAGGAGCCCGCCGCCAGCCTGCCGGCGGATGAAACCGGCACGCATCTTCTCGTGCTGCGCAAGGACGGCCAGAACCGCCAGTCGGTGGAGCTGCGCTCCGTCGCCACCATCGGCGGCTTCGTCTTCCACATCCGCGAATTCATCCCCACCGCCGACGTCGCCACCGTCTTCGCTGCCATGACCAATCGCCGCGACTGGATCCGCGCGCTTCAGGATTTGAACGCGGAGAGTTGAGGTTTTTTCCCTCCCCCCTTGTGGGGGAGGGTCAGGGTGGGGGGTACAGCATCTCCACATGCACAAGCCTTCCAGCTTCGCCCGCCAGCTCCGCCACAACATGACCGAGGCCGAGCGTCGCCTGTGGCATCGCATCCGCCTGAAGCAGCTTGATGGCGCACGCTTCCGTCGCCAGGCCCCGATGGGTCGGTATGTCGTCGACTTTGTCTGTCACGAGGCGAAGCTGATCGTCGAACTCGACGGCGGGCAGCATGCCGATCGGATCGGGCAGGACGCGGTTCGCAGTGCCTGGCTCGAAGCGGAGGGCTATCGCGTGTTGCGATTCTGGAACAATGAGGTGTTTGAGAATCTGGAGGGTGTGCTGCAGGTGATCCATGCAGCGTTGGGCGCTGCGGCCCCCCACCCCAGCCCTCCCCCACAAGGGGGGAGGGAGTAGCTCAACCCTCCCGCCGCAACCGTTCCGCCATCCGCTCCGCCAGCAGCGCGATGGCGCGCATGCGGGTGGGGTTGAGGTGGGCGCGCATGTCGGTCTCGACATGGGCGAGGGCATCTGCGGAGGCGGCGGCGGCGCGGGCGACCGCGTCGCGCAGGGCGTCGCAGGGCGTCGCGGTCGCGAATGCCCTTGATCACCTCGCCGGGCTGGATGCGGCGGGTGCGAAAGGCGCTGGCCACGCTATTCGGGCTGACGATCAGCGCATGGTCGGGAAAGCCGACGCGCTCGAGGAAGGCGTCCAGGTCATCGTCCGGCCCGGCCTGGCGGTTGGCGAAATTGGTGGCGACGTCGCGCAGCTCCTCGACGATCTCGACATTCCGTTCGGCGTCGACGAAGGCGAGGATTTCGTGCCCGCCGTTGCCGATCTCGACCCAGGCGTTGGAGCGGAAGCTGCCCTCGCTGGCGAGGCCCAGCGTCATGTTGGCCTGCGCCATGCCAAGGCGCGCCTTGCGGATCACCACCTCGAAGGGGCTGCCCGGACGCTCCACCTCGCCGGAAAAGGTGCCGAGCGTGTCGGTGTCGAGCGCCGCTGGCACGAACAGGCTCAGGCCGAGCGCGCGCAGCGGCGGCGCGATGGCCTGCTCCTTGGCGTGCATGGTCGCCAGCACAGCGGTGCGGTTCTGATAGCGGGACACGGGCTTGTTCGGATGGTGATGGTCGGCAGATGGCTTACGCCGTCACATCCTGCGAATCACAGCGCCGTGATCAAGTCTTTTGTCAGGAAACGCTCGATCATTCCGGTATCGGCAGCGGCCACCAGCAATTCACTTTGGGGCAGGACCGCCGCCGCCCTCTCGCCATGGGCCGCCGTCAGGTCAGTGCCCACCAGCACCAGCGCCTGGTTTGTCACGCGCAGCAGAGCGGTTGTGTCGGCGGCAATGGCGGCGCGGGCGAAGCCGGCATAGGTCGCCTTGCCTTTCAGCCATTCGATCAGCCGCGGCTGCAGCAGTACGGGGTCGATTTCCGGCTCCATCCAGCGGATGCCGGCACGGCTGCGGCGATACCACGGCCAGAACATCCCGGCATCGCGCAGCATGTGCCAGGCGGTCAGGAAATGCGTGCCGTCCCAGCGTGCCTCCATCGGCGGTGCGAAATGCGCCAGCAGGTCGGCGCGCTCGTCATCGGTCGGCAGGATCGGCCGGTCGAGCACCAGCTTGCCCACCTGGTCCGGCGCTCCTTGCGCGATGGCGAGCGCCAGCACGGCGCCCAGGCCTTCGGCATAAAGATCGAAGCGTGTCACACCGGCGTCATGCAGCGTCGCCAGCGTGTCGGCGGCATAGGCGGCGATGTCGGCATTTGCCGCCAGTCCGTCCGAATCGGCATTGCCGGCGATGTCGGGGGCGATGACCAGGCGATTGACGCCCAGCGCACGCATCCGGGTCTCGAGCAGGCGCGAGCCGCTCATCGCATCATGCAGCAGCACCAGCGGCGTGCCTGTCACCTTGCCGCCGCGCCGCAGCAGCCGCTCGCCATCGCCGCGCGGGCTGTAGCTGCGATAGAGGGCGGGGCGGGGCGCCACTGCCGGGGCCGGGCGCACGCTGGCATCTGCCTTCACCTCGGCGAGCGCTGCGCCAATGCGCTCGACCTCGTTGCTGGCGTCGGTCTCGACGACGCGGGCGCAGTCGGGCCGTTCCAGCGCGCGGGCCTGCGTCGCGCGCCAGTCGCCGGCGCGGGCGAGGATCATGGTCGGCACGGTCAGCCGTGCCACCGCGCGGCGGGGCT
>CAXNFA010000313.1:0-3400 GCA_964201105.1 Alphaproteobacteria bacterium
ACAGGCAGTTGCGCAGAACGGTCAGTGGCCGCATCGCGTCCTTCAGCTTTGCCGGTGCGGACTCGTCGTAGAAGCGCCAGGTGACGAGAAGCATGGCGGCGCCGAGGACGACATGAATGGCGAACACGGCTTGCCAGCCGGGCCACTCCACCAGCAGGCCGCCCAGCACGGGTGCATAGAGCGACGCGCTGCCCATCAGCATCATGGCAAAGGACATCACGCGCGTGGTACCGGCGGAGTCATGCATGTCGCGTATGACGGCGCGCGACAGGACATAGGCCGATGCGGTGCCGAAGGCTTGCAGGAATCGCGCGGCGATCAGCACCTCGATGCTGGGCGCCACCATACAGATGGCGCTCGCCACCATAAAGACCACCAGGCCACCCATCAGCACCGGCTTGCGGCCGAAGCGGTCGGAGATTGGCCCCATGATGAACTGGCCCAGCCCGAAGCCGATCATGAACAGGCTCATCGACAGCTGCGCGCGCTGCGCACTGGAGGCGAAATACTCCGTCAGTGCCGGCAGCATCGGCACCTGCATGTCGGTCGAAAAGGGACCGAACATGGTCAGCGCCCCCGTGAAGGCGATGATGGCGACAGAGCCGGAGCGCATGGTCATACAGGCGCGGCCATGCGCTTCTGTTCCGGCCGGATGACGAACAGATAGGTCAGCATGGCGCCGCTGGTCAGCACCGCGATCTGCGCCATCATCGGGATGGCGGTGCCGTTGTCGATCACGCCCACCAGCAAGGCCATGCCGGCCGAGAAGAAGCCCTGCACGAAACCGAACAGCGAGGAAGCCGTGCCCGCCATGTGCGGGTTTGGCGCCAGCGCACCGGAGAAGGACAGCGGCAGGATGAAACCCATCGCCCAGGACACGCACATCAGGGCGATGGTGATGGGAACGGCGCCGCCGCCGAGCGCGGCGACAATGACGCCACCCACCCCGCTCAGGCAGGCCCATACCGATGCCCACAGCATCAAGCGTGGTTGCGCGATTCGCTTGCCAATGACGCCGACCGAAAAGGACGCGGTGATGAAGACGGCGCCGGTGGCGGTGAACAGGAAACCGAAATTCTCCGTTCGCACGCCAAGGTACTCGATGAAGATGAAAGCGGAAGCAGAGAGCATGGTGAAGAGGAAGCCGAACATGCAGCAGAGCATCATTGTGTAGCCGACAAACAGCCGACTCTTGAGCAGCGTGCCGAAGTTGGCGAAGGTCTGAAGCAGCTGGATCGCCCGGGGATTCTTCTGCGGCACCGTCTCCTGAAGAAATAGTGACACCATCAGAAGGATAAGGGCCGCATAGACAACATGGAAGGCGAACACCGCCTGCCAGCCGAGGGTGACCAGAAGATAGCCACCGAAGATCGGCGACGTCATCGACGTCATACCCATGATGGATGTCGCGAAGGCGATCATTCGTGTGGTGCCGAGCGGACTGTGCAGGTCGCGCATCACCGCGCGGCCCAGCACCTGTCCATAGGCGACGCCGAAGGCCTGCAGACAGCGCGCGGCGGTGAATACCTCGACGTTTGGCGCCAGCGCAGAGAGTCCACTGCCCAGCGCGAAGACGAGAATGCCGGCCACCATCGCCGGCCTGCGGCCGAAGCGGTCGGAGACCGGTCCCCAGACCAGCTGGCCGATGGCGAAGAACACCAGGTACAGGCTCATGGTGCCCTGGATGACCAGCGGTTCCACGGCGAAGGCGCGGGCCACCGTCGGCATTGCAACGACGAACATGTCGGTCGCCAGCGGACCGAAGGCGAAGACGCCGCCGATCAGCAGAACGAGGGCGGGAGACGCGGGACGGATCATGAGGTTGGAAAAACCGGAGCGGCCCGACGACACGTCAGGCGGAGGGAAGACCCTAGAGCAGGCGTCCGGCCAAGGGAATTGCGTTCGCCAATCAGCCGTAGCGGTGAAGCGACAGCCCGTTCTGCTTGAGCCAGCTGCGCGCGCGGCCGGTGTCGGTGCAGATCAGCTCGACCAGTTTCCAGAAGCGCTGGGAATGGTTGAGTTCGACCAGATGCGCAACCTCATGGGCAACGACATAGTCGAGCACGAATTCCGGCGCCAGGATCAGGCGCCAGGAAAAGGACAGGTGGCCGTCTTCGGTACAACTGCCCCAGCGACTACGCGTGTCGCGCAGCGACACCTGGGTGAAGCGGGCGCCGATGCGGCTCGCATAATGGTCGGCGCGGGTGATGACTTCCTGCCGCGCCTCGCGGCGCAGCCAGTCGCCCACGCGGCGCGTCACATGCTCAGCATGGCCGGCGACATGGATCTCATCGCCTTCCCGCCATACCACGCCCCGTGCATCCGGGCGGTGGCGGATCAGGTGATCGCGGCCCATCAGTGGCACCAGGGCG
The DNA here is from genome assembly GCA_964201105.1 of Alphaproteobacteria bacterium. Taxonomy (GTDB): domain Bacteria; phylum Pseudomonadota; class Alphaproteobacteria; order SHVP01; family SHVP01; genus CANJEJ01. Next base: position 2,373 of record CAXNFA010000313.1, read on the forward strand.
CCGTCCTCAAAGGGCACGCGAGGCGGCAGGGAATCAATCTGTCGCAGCACCCAGCGTGCCTTCTCGCGCACGAAGCGCAGGCCTTCGGCCCGGGACACGAAGCGCGGCAGCACGAGTTGCACCCGGCCGTTCTTTTCATCAAGGCGCAGCGAAATGTTGCGGCAACGGTGGCTGACGCTGACGGCCACCACGACCTTACGGCCGCGGATATCCACCGTTTCCTCGCCGGTCTGCTTCAGACTCCGGCTTGCTACGGGGCGGGGTCGGTGCAAGATTCCCCCCCATGAGCAATCTGTCGCCCTTTCACATCGCCTTCCCGGTTCACGACCTTGCAGCCGCGCGCGCCTTCTATGGCGACGTGCTTGGCTGTTCCGAGGGCCGTTCCAGCCCTGACTGGGTCGATTTCAACCTGTTCGGCCATCAGATCGTCGCCCATCTGAAACCCGAGGAAACGCGGCAGGCGCGGACCAACGAGGTCGATGGCGAAGACGTGCCGGTCAGTCATTTCGGGGTGGTCCTGCCTTGGGGCGAATGGCACGCACTGGCCGACCGGCTGCGCGACAGGCAGATCAAATTCGTGATCGAGCCGGGCATCCGCTTTGCGGGCAAGACCGGCGAACAGGCCACGCTTTTCATCCTTGACCCCAGCGGCAACGCGCTCGAGTTCAAGTCCTTCCGCGACCCGGGACAGTTGTTCGCCCGCTAGATTTTGTCGCCCGAACCCGATCATGCCCCAACATGGGGTAGATCGGGCCGGGTTGTCCAGAGTCTGCGTAAGCTTCCTTGAGGCTTAGAGGCCCGGAACAGGATAGCGCTGCGCCATCTCGCGCACCGTCCCACTCAGCCGTTCGAGCAGCGCGTTGTCCGCAGAATTCCGCAGAGCCATGGCCATTAGATCGGCCATGCGCGCCATATCCTGGCCGTTCAGGCCCCGTGTCGTCGCCGCTGGCGTGCCAAGCCGGATGCCACTGGGGCGCAGAGCCGGCCGCGGGTCGTCCGGGATGATCTGCTTGTTGACCGTCAGGCCG
>CAXNFA010000314.1:0-3387 GCA_964201105.1 Alphaproteobacteria bacterium
CCCGCCACCTTCGATCGTATGACCGTGCGCGACAATCTCATGGTCGTTCCGGCGGGCCAGACGGGCGAAAGCCTGTGGCGCGCCTGGCTGCAATGGCGGCGGGTGCGGACGGAAGACTCGGCCATCCGTGCTCGCGCCGACGAGGTGCTGGCCTTCCTGAATATTGGCCAGGTCGCCGACGAATACGCCGGCAACCTCTCGGGTGGACAGAAGAAGCTGCTCGAGCTCGGCCGCACCATGATGACGGAGCCGCGCCTGGTGCTGCTCGACGAGCCCGGCGCGGGCGTCAACCCGACCCTGATGGGCAAGCTGCGCGAGCATATCCGCCGTCTCAACACCGAGCGCGGCTACACGATCTGCATCGTCGAGCATGACATGGACCTGATCGCTTCGCTCTGTGACCAGGTGATCGTCATGGCCGAGGGCAAGGTGCTGGCGCGCGGCAGCATGGACGAGGTGCGCAGCAATGCCGCGGTGCGCGAGGCGTATCTCGGCGGAGCCGCAAGGGGCGGCGGCACATGACGCTCCTGATGGCGGAAGACTTGCGCGGGGGCTATGGCGGCGCCGACATCCTGAACGGCACCACGCTGCGCGTGGGCGAGGGTGAGATTGTCGTCATTGTGGGCCCCAATGGGGCAGGCAAGTCGACGGCGATGAAGGCGCTCGTTGGCCTCGTCACCCTGCGCGGGGGCCGCATTACCTTCGGGGGCGAGGATGTGACCGGTCTGCGCGCCGACCAGCTGGCGGCGCGCCGCCTCTGCTACGTGCCGCAGGAAAAGAACGTCTTTCCGTCCCTGACCGTGCAGGAAAACCTCGAGATGGGCGCCTTCCTGCGGCACGATGATTTCTCGGCCCGCATGGACCAGATCTTCGAGCTGTTCCCGGTGCTGAAGGAGCGGCGCAAGCAGGCCGCCGGCACCATGTCGGGCGGCCAGCGCCAGATGGTGGCGATCGGCCGCGCGCTCATGCTGGAGCCGCGCCTGCTGCTGCTGGACGAGCCGACCGCCGGCCTGTCGCCCAAATTCACCGAGATGATCTTCGCCAAGATCGTCGAGATCAACGCCACGGGCGTCGCGGTGCTGATGGTGGAGCAGAACGCGCGCGACGCGCTTGCCATTGCCCACCGTGGCTATGTGCTGGTGCTGGGGCAGAACCGTTTTGAAGATAGCGGCCCCGCGCTCGCCGCCAACCCCGAGGTCGCGCACATGTTCCTTGGCGGCTGACGGCCATGCTGACCGACATCCTGCAACTGCTGATCTACGGCGTGATTCTTGGCAGCGTCATCGCGCTTGGCGCCATCGGCGTGTCGCTGATCTTCGGCATCCTGCGCTTTGCCCATTTTGCCCATGGCGACCTGATGACGGCGGGCGCCTATTTCGCGCTCTTCTTCATGACCGCGACGGGCGCCTCGATCTGGCTCGCCTTTCCCTTCGCCGTGCTGGCGGCCATTGCGGTGGCACTCGCCTTCGACCGCATCGTCTATCGCCGCCTGCGCCGCACCCGGCCAGTCATCCTGCTCATCGCCTCCATCGGCGTGGCCTTCATCCTGCGCAATGCCGTGCTGGCGGTCTGGGGGCCCGATATCACGGTGTATGAATCCGGCATCAAGCCGCCCATCCGCTTCGCCGGCCTGCGCATCAAGGAAGACCAGTTGGCCATCATCATTGGCGCGGTGGTGCTGGTGGTGCTGCTCAGCCTCTTCCTGCAGCGCACCCGCATGGGCAAGGCGATGCGCGCCATGGCCGACGATCCCGACCTCGCCCGCATCACCGGCATCGACACCGACCGCGTCATCCTGTGGACCTGGGTCATCGGTGCGGGTCTGGCGGCGGCCGGCGGCGTCTTCCTGGCGCTGGACACGCGCCTGCAGCCGACACTCGGCTGGGACATCCTGCTCGCCATCTTTGCGGCGACGATTCTCGGCGGCATCGGCAAGCCCTATGGCGCCATCGTGGGCGCCATGGTGGTGGGCATCTCGGCGGAACTCGGCGCAGGCCTGCCCGGCGTGTTTGGCGCGGACTGGTCTTTGACCGCCTACAAGCCCGCCATCACCTTCGCCCTGATGATTGCGATGCTGCTCTGGCGGCCGCAGGGCCTGATCGGCGGGAGGACGTGATGCTGGAACTGGTCGGCACAAGCCTCGTCTACCTTCTCGATCCCTTCGTGCTTGCCTTCGCTGGCATCTACGCGATCATGGCGCTGGGTCTCAACGTGCAATGGGGCTACACCGGCCAGTTCAACATTGGCGTGGCCGGCTTCTTCGCCGCCGGCGCCTATACCTCGGCGATCCTCACCACGGCAGCGGCCGACAACCACCTCGGCGGCTTTGCACTGCCCATCATCGTCGGGCTGGCAGGCGCGGTCGTGGTCTCTGGCCTGCTCGCCCTGCTGATCGGCCTCATCACCATCCGCCTGCGCGAGGACTATCTCGCCATCGCCTCCATCGGCCTCGCGGAGATCATCCGGCTGACGCTGAAGAATGAAGACTGGCTGTCGAACGGCACCCGCGGCGTCTTCGCCATTCCGCATCCCTTCCAGGGCATGGACGCCAGCAGCCGCAACCTGGCTTTCTTTCTTCTCGTTGCCGCGGTGCTCATTGTCCTTTACCTGCTGCTGGAACGCGCGCGGCGCGCACCCTGGGGCCGCGTGTTGCGGGCGCTGCGCGAGCGCGAAACGGCGGCGCAGGCGGCGGGCAAGAATGTCGACCGCTTCCGGCTCGAAGCCTTTGTGCTCGGATCGGCAGTAATGGGGCTGGGCGGCGGGCTCTATGCCCATTTCGCCGGCTTCATAAGCCCCGAGGTGTTCGAACCGATGTTCGGCACCTTCATCATCTGGGTCATGCTGATCGTGGGCGGCGCCGGCAATGGCAAGGGCGCCATCCTCGGTGCCTTCCTTATCTGGTGGCTCTACACCTTCACCACCGGCCTCATCACTCTGGCGCCGGTCAAGTACGCGACGCAGCTGGGCGCCCTGCGAGTCATGCTCATCGGCGCGGTGCTGATCGCCATCCTGCTCTGGCGGCCCGACGGATTGCTGCCGGAGTCGCGGGACGTAGGCGGGGAGAAGAAGCGGAAGGAGTAGCTGCTAGATTGCCGCTCGCTCGTCCGGCACTCCCTGGGCGCCCTCCGGAACTGCCGGGCCGAGACCAGCCACGCTCCGGTGAAGACCAGTGTGATGACGGCGGGTTTCCAGTCGTCCGTGAGGGCGACAGCAGCCACCGGTAGACGCCGTCATGGCGAAGCAAAGGTGACGTCCGGGAAAAAAAGGGCCCGGTGAATTGGAACACCGGGCCCCCAGCGTGCTTCCCCTGTGACCGGTTCAGCTTGCCTCGATAACCTCGACGGTTTTGATCTCGCCATTGTCGATCGACCAGATTCCGAAGCTGCC
>CAXNFA010000315.1:0-3387 GCA_964201105.1 Alphaproteobacteria bacterium
GGAAAAGAACCTGTCGGAAACCGCCTTCGTGCAGGCCCGCGAGGACGGCAGCTTCGACCTGCGCTGGTTCACGCCCGGCGCCGAGGTCGATCTCTGCGGCCATGCCACGCTCGCCACCGCGCACCTGCTGTGGGAACAGGGCCAGCTGCGGCCGGCCGACACGGCGCGCTTCCACACGCGATCGGGCCTGCTCACCTGCACCAAGGACGGCGCCTGGATCGTGATGGATTTTCCGGCCCTGCCCGCGCGGGCCATCGACATCCCACCAGGCATCGAGCCCGTGCTGGGCGCGAAGCCCGTGCGCGCGGCGCGCAGCCAATGGAACCTGCTGATCGAACTCGGCGGCGAGGCGGAACTGCGCGCCATGACACCTGACTTCGCCGGCCTGAAGTCCTTTTCCGACCATGGCATCATGGTGACGGCACCGGGCAGCGGCGATTTCGACTTCGTGTCGCGCTATTTCGCGCCGTCGATCCGCATCAACGAAGACCCCGTTACCGGATCGGCCCATTGCACACTGGCGCCCTGGTGGGGCGAACGGCTGGGCAAGGCGCGGATGCTGGCCTTCCAGGCCTCCGCCCGCGGCGGCGTGCTTCGCGTCGAGCCGAAGGGCGAGCGCGTGCTGCTTGCCGGCCAGGCGGTGACGGTGATGGAGGGGCGGCTACTGTAAGAGCACGGCCGGAGCGGCAACGCCGCTGCGGGATACGTGCTCTTTCGACTAAGACGTGACCACGCGCCCCGCGACCGGAAAGCGCGGGTCGGTGAAGCCATGCGTCGACATGTGGCCCGGTGAGACCAGGCCGTTGACGAAGGCTTCGTCTTCCGCATGCCAGCTGCGGCCGAAAATGCCGAGATAATCCTGCCACTGGTCGAGCGTGCGCGGCCCCGCGATGACCGAGGTGATAAGGCGGTTGTTGAGGCACCACAGTGTCGCGAATTGCACCGGCGACAGGTTACGCTCGCGCGCCCGCGCCACCATCTTTTCCGCCACCGCCATCGAATCAGGCCGGAACTCCGCTTCCAGCATGCGGGTGTCCTTGCGCGCGGCGCGGCTGCCCTCCGGCGGAGCAGCACCCGCCGTGTATTTACCGGTCAGGATGCCGCGGGCGAGCGGCGAGAAATTGGCGACGCCCAGGCCGAAGCGGCCGCAGGCGGGCAGAACCTCCACTTCGGGCAGGCGATTCACGGCGCTGTAGTTGGGCTGGCAGATGATGGGGCGCGGCACGCCCATCCTGTCGCAGACATGCACGATCTCGGCGATGCGCCAGCCGGAGAAGTTGGAAACGCCGAAATGCAGGATACGGCCCGCGACGATCTCGCGCCCGAGCGCGTCCACGGTTTCCTCCAGCGGCGTCTTCGCGTCATCGACATGGAGATACAGGATGTCGACATAGTCCGTGCCCAGCCGCAGCAGACTGCCGTCAATGGCCCCGCGAATCGCCTTGCGCCCGCTGCCACGCTGGTTGATGCCGGGGCCAAAGGGGTTGGCAAGCTTGGTCGCGATCACCCAGTTGTCGCGGTCGGCCTTCACCAGCGCGCCGGTGATGCGTTCGGATTCGCCGCCCGAGTAGACATTCGCCGTGTCGATGAAGTTGATGCCGGCATCGCGGGCCGCGCCGACAATGCGGCCGGCTTCCGCTTCATCTGTCGGGCCGCCGAACATCATCACGCCCAGGCAGAGCGGCGAGACCTTGAGACCGCTGGCGCCGACGCGGCGGTATTCGATGGGCATGGGTGATCCTGTGGAAACAGACCCAGGATTCGTCGCATGCCCCAACCGCGACATCAACCCTAGCGTTCGCGCGGCCGGATCACCTCGTCCACCGGCGTGCCCCAGATGCCGCGGCGCTGGCTGCGGGCAATGCGTTCGAGCGTCACATAGTCGAAGGGCGCACCGGGCGCCGCCACCGCCCAGCCTTCGCGCAGCAGGAAGGCGGCCAGGTCTTCCGCCGGCCCGCCCGGGCTGGGCACATGGATGCAGCGGCCGATGATGGTACCGTCGGGATCGCGGGCCTGTTCCTCGCAGCGCACGAAGCCGCGCAGGCGGCCGTCGAGCGCCAGCGCCGTGCGCGAGCCGCAGCGGGTCGGCGTCGCCTCGCGCCGGCAGGTGCGGCCGGTGTCGGGAATGTGGATGCCGGCCAGGCGAACGGTCTGGTCGGCGAGCCGCAGCGAGGCGTCGTCGCGCACGCTGGCATAGCTGACGATCTCGGCCCGCGCCGGCCCGGCCAACGCCAGGGCTGCGGTCACAACCAGCAGCGTGCAGACCCTGTTGCCCATCACGGACCCATGCTCTACTGCGCCCATGGCATTGGAAGCGCAGGGCGTGTTGCTGACCTGGACCGAGATCTCCGCGGATCTCGAAGCCGAGTATCACGCCTGGTACAACGATAAGCACCTTGGCCAGCGCCTGGCCATGCCCGGCTTCCTGCGCTGCCGCCGCTATGCCGCCGTCGAGGGCGGCCCGCGCTACCTCGCCACCTATGAGACGCGGACCATCGAGGATCTTGTTTCCGCACCCTATCTGGCGCTGATCGCACGCCCCGATGCTCAGGACAGCCGCATCATGGGCGCCTTCACCACGCTGGAACGGCTGACCTGCCGCATCACCTTCGACCGCCGCAGCGGCGTGGGCGGCGCACTGGGCGTGCTCCGCTTCTTTCCCCCGCCGTCTGCCATGGTGCCCCTGCGCCGCTGGCTGGCAGAAGACGCCCTGCCCGCGCTGACCGACCGCACCGGCCTGCTGGGCGCCGGCCTGTGGGAAAACGACCTGGGCATCGCCAACGGGCCAGCCCGCGTGCCCGGCCTGAAACTGCCCACCGTGACCGAGCCCGAATGGGTGATCTTCGCCGAAGGCACCGACACCGAAACCGTGGCCGCAGCGCTGGCGGACTGCGCGCTGGCGCCACGGATCGGCGGCAAGCCGGTCCGCAGCGCCCTCTATCGCCTCATGCTGTCGCTCACCCGGGATTAGAACTCCCGGAGTCAGGCCGCGCGCGCTTCGCCTGGATTGAGCCGGGCCAGCATGCGCGCCGCCTGCACGCTGTTGGGCTTCAAAGTCGCACGCTGCTTGACCAGACCACGGGCCGAAGACCGGTCGCCATCGCGCAGCGCGGCCTCCGTCATCGTCCAGTGGATCAGGTCGCGCTGCGCGTTGCTGCCGCCGAAGCGCACGGCAATGCCCTTGATGCGGCGCAGGCCTTCCACCGCTTCCGCATAGCGGCCCGCCTTGAAGGCATGCAGCGCCCGCACCAGCGGCAGGCCGACATCACGCGTCATCCTGCCGTTGCTGCGGCTGTCATCCATGGCCGCCTCGTCCATGGCGACGAAGGTGTCGCGCAGCAGGTCGCAGCGGCCCGCGAGCAGGAAAGCCATGGCGGCATGGGCGTC
>CAXNFA010000316.1:0-3386 GCA_964201105.1 Alphaproteobacteria bacterium
TGGAAGCCATCGAGGACATTCGCCAGGTGAAGGCGCGCTATTGCGCCTATGGCGACCGCCTGATTCCGCTTGACGATGTGCACACGATCTTCACCGCCGACGCGGTGTGGGACGGCGGCAAGGCTGGGCGCCACGAAGGGCGCGACGCCATCGTCGCATACTTCCGCCAGCAGGTGCCGGCCATGCTGTTTTCCGCCCACCTGCTCGCCAATCCGATTATCGAGGTGCAGGGCGACACCGCAAGGGCGCAGTGGTGGTCGATCACGCCGGCCACGCGGCTGCGCGACGGTAGCCAGCAGGCCTATTGGATGCTGGGTTCCTATGACGATAGGTTGGTCCGTCAGGACGGCCGCTGGCTGTTCAAGACCGTGAATTTCCGCATCAGCTTCGTGGCGCCGCACGCCACCGGCTGGGCCGAGAGCTAGGCGCTGGTCTTTCTGTCCTTACCTTCGAGCTTTTCCAGCGCCGTCCCGGTGATGTCAGCGCCGGTCAGAAGCGCTGTCGATGCATCCTGGTTCATTCGCGCATAGCGCAGCTTGGCGAATTCCAGCCTGGTGCCGCTGAGGTTGGCGTCGTCCAGCACCGATTCGCTCAGGTTGCCATCGCGCAACTGCGCGTTGCTGAGATCCGCTCCGGTCAGGTCGGCGCTGTGCAGGTTGATGCGCTCCATCGACGCGTTGCGCAGCTTCGCGCCCACGAAGCGGCCGTGCCTGAAGCTTGCATCGGTGAGATTTGCATCCTGGCACTCGGCGCGGGTGAAGTTGGCCGGCTGCATGCCGCCCGTCTTGCGCCCGTCCGCGCCTGTCAGTTCCAGCGCATCGCCGTTGACCGCCCCCAGCCGCGCATTGCGCAGATTGGCTTCCGACAGGTTGGCGCCATTGAGTTCGGCATGGCGCAGGTCCGTGCCGCTGAGATCGGCGCCGCGCAGGTCTGCGAGCACCAGCAGGCTGTAGGACAGGTTCGCCCCGGAGAAATTGCAGTCGCGCAAGTCGGCGCCGCTGAGATAGATGCCCGACAGGTTGACGCCGGCGAAGCTCGTGCCGCGCAGCACGGCGCGCGTGCCGCGGGCGCCGAAGGAATCGGCCCACAGCGCATGTTCGCGCAGCAGGCGCTGCACGTCGATCGGCAACTGGCTGGTGCCGGTGCTGACCTGCGCCTCGTGCAGATCGACCTGGCTGAGATCGACACCATAAAGAATCGCACCGCGCAGGTTGGCGCCCGAGACACGCGCCCGCGACAGGTTGGCGCCCTCCAGATTGGCCCCCGCCAGGTTGGCCTGGCGCAATTGCGCCGCCTGCAGATTGGCACGCGTCAGGTTGGCGCCGCGCAGGTTGGTCTGTGCCGTCGCTGCGTGACGCACCGCGTCCTGCATGCGCGAGCCTTCGACGGACCGCAGGGCCGCGCGATCCTCCGGGAGGATCACGCCCGGACGCAGATCGGCTTCCTGGAAGTTGGCTTCGACCAGCGTCGCGTTCTGGAAATCGGCGCCGCGCAGGTCTGCGCGCGCAAAACTCACGCGGGTGCAGTCCGCCTGCTGGAAGCGCGAGCCGAACAGGTCGGCATGGCTGAAGTCGGTACCAGTCAGCACACAGTTGCTGAAGTCTGAACCACCGAGAATGGCGCCGCTGAGATTCAGGTTGGTCAGGCGAAGGCCGTTGAGATTGACATTCTTGAGGTCGGCGCGCGCGCCGTCCTTCATGCCGCGCGCGTAGCGCTCATGCTTGCGGATAATGCCGACGAATTCGGCTGCCGTAAGCAACGTGCCCCCCCCCCCCCCGTGCGCGACAGCCAGGCGCCCGCCGCGGCGGCTCCGGATATCGTCCCTCGTGTCACACGGCATCGTTCATCCGCCCCCTGCCAGAAGGCGTCCGGATACCGGTCTGCGTGATATTGAGGCTATTGTTTCGCAACGAGACGGGCACCCGCTTCGAAACGAAACAGATTGCCCGACGCCTCGCGCCAAACCCGCCAGATTTCCCCACGCGCTACCGAAATATTCAATAAGCGTGCCACACCACGCCCCGCCAGAACTCGTGCCTTGGGCGGGACCGGCCTGTATCATAAAACTTGCGCGACCCTGCACAACCGGGCCGCGATTTAACCCTGTGGATAACATCAACCGCGATGCCGCGTCCGAAGCGCGATACCCCTTCCGAAGCCTTGGCAGGGCCCCACCGCCAGATGCTGATGGCATTGCCCTTCGCCGCCGTCATCGTGGTGGACGGGCAGATTCTTGGCTCTAACGCGCGTGCGGGGGCGTTGCTGGGACCAGATATCGAAGGGACGGCCCTGTCAGCCTTGATCTCCCCGGGCGACCGTCTCCGCCTCGCCGACCTGATGGCGGTGGCCCATCATGGCAGCCAACCCGAGCCCGCGGTGCTGCGCCTCTCCCGGTCGGATGGCAACGAACGGCGCTGCGAAGTGCGGATTGCGCCTTGGGCGGTGGAAGCCCGGCCTGGCGCCCTGGTGACCCTGGAGGACAGGGACGACGCTTTGCAGACCGAGGAGCGGGCACGGCACTATCGCACCCTGTTTGAGGAAACGCTTTACCCGCAGTGCATCCTCAATCTGGAGGATGGCCGCATTCTGGAAGCCAACCCTGCGTTTCACACGCTGATCGGCGTCGCCCCGGGCGATCTGACGAGGATCAACCTCGCCGACCTATCCGTTCCCGGTCCTGAGGGCGGCCTGCCGCCCGCCGACCTGCTGGCCATGATGCGACGGGGGGAAGCGCGCGGCCCCACGGAATTGCGCATCCGCCGGGTCGATGGCAGCGTCACCTGGGTGGTTGCCAGCATCCGCTCGATCGCCGATGCGGACGGGGTGCGCCGGACGGCGCGCACCTATCTCGCCGACATCGACAGGCGCAAGCAGACCGAGGCCGCCCTGCTGGCGAGCGAGCAGCGCTTCCGCGATTTTGCCGCATCTTCCTCTGACTGGATCTGGGAAACCGGGCCCGATTATCGCTTTACCTTTGCGACGGGTCCGCGCGCGGCATCCGAAAGCGAAAAAAAGTTCTACCGAAATTTGCTGGGGCGCACGCGCTGGGAGGCTATCAACGCCAGCGTCGATGATGAACCCTGGAAAAGCCATCTGGCCGATCTTGAGGCGCGGCGGCCGTTCCGCAACTTCCGCTACGTCTTTCCGGCATCGCAGACTCGGAAGGTCCATTTCCTGGTCAACGGTATTCCCGTCTTCAAGCCGGACGGCACCTTCGCCGGCTACCGCGGCACGGCCACGAACGAGACGGCCCAGGTTGTCGCCGAAGCGGCGATGCGACGCACGCGCGAAGAGCTGACCAATGCCATCGCCCTGGTGCCACTCGGCATCGGCCTCTTTGACGCCGAAGACCGCCTGATCGCGCGCAACAACATCGTGCGCGACTT
>CAXNFA010000317.1:0-3385 GCA_964201105.1 Alphaproteobacteria bacterium
CATGCGGTCGAGCGGCAGGGCGACGGTCTCGATCGGCTGGCGGCCGGGCGGCTTGTCGATCAGGCGCGAGGATTCCATGTCGCCATAGGCGGTGAGCGCGAGGGTGCGCGGGATCGGCGTCGCCGTCATGTAGAGGGTGTTCATCTGCGCCGGCCGTCCGTCGCCGGCCTTCTGCGCCAACGCGAGGCGCTGGCCGACGCCAAAGCGGTGCTGCTCGTCGATCACCGCGAGGGCGAGATCCTTGAATAGCACGTCATCCTGGAACAGCGCATGGGTGCCGACGACAATGTCGATGTCGCCCGCTGCCAGCGCGGCGATTGTCGCCGCACGATCCTTGCCCTTGTCGCGCCCGGTCAGCAGCGCCACCCGCACGCCAATGGATTCAGCCAGCGGCGCCAGCACGCGGTGATGCTGGCGGGCGAGGATCTCGGTCGGCGCCATCAGCGCGCCCTGCGCACCGGCCTCGACCGCGATCAGCATGGCCATCAGCGCCACCACGGTCTTGCCGCTGCCGACATCACCCTGCAGCAGCCGCTGCATGCGGAAAGCGCCGCCCAGGTCGGCGGCGATTTCCCCGATGGCGAATTCCTGCGACCCCGTCAGCTTCCACGGCAGCGCCGCGCGCAATTTTTCGCGCAAGCGTCCGTCGCCGGTGATGGCGCGCCCCGCCGCCTGCCGCAACTGCCGCCGCACCAAAGCGAGTGCCAGCTGGTTGGCAAGCAGCTCGTCATAGGCGAGGCGCGAGCGGGCCGGTGTCTTCGGCTCGAGCTCCTGGGCGTCCGACGGCGTGTGCACGCCGCGCAAGCTGTCGAGCCAGCCGGGAAACTCGCGCTGGCGCTGGAAGGCGGGGTCGAGCCATTCGGGCAGGGCAGGCAGGCCGCCAAGCGCCGCCGCCATCGGCTTCGACAAGGTCTTCGGTGTCAGGCCGGCGGTCAGGGGATAGACCGGCTGCACCGTCATCACGCTGTCGAGCTCTTCCGGCCCGGCGATCTGGTCCGGATGCGTCATCTGGCGCTCGCCGTTGTAGATCTCGACCCGGCCGCTCACCACGCGCGCCTGGCCCGGTGGCAATTGCTTCTCCAGGTAGTCGCCGCGGGCATGGAAGAAGACGAGGGTGAGGAAGCCCGTCTCGTCGAAGCAGCGCACGCGATACGGCAGCCGCTTCATATGCTTGGGCGGCGCCTGATGGGCATCGACCATCACGGTCAGGGTCACGATCGCACCCTCCGGCGCCTCGGCGACCTTGGGGGCGAAACGGCGGTCGATAAGGCCGACGGGCAGATGCCACAGCAGGTCGACGACCTTTTCCCCGCCCACCAGCCGGCTGAGCAGAGGCGCGAGGCGCGGGCCCACGCCGGGTAGCGCCGTCAGCGGCTTGAACAGGGGAAAAAGGATTTCGGGGCGCATCTTGTTCGGCGGGTGACCAGCCTCTAGCTTACGGGCTCTTTAGAGCAGGCCCCGGCGGAAAGGAAATGCCTTTCGCCAGGCTCGCTCAAACCGCCAACACCACCCCCCGCCGGAGGTGGTGGGGGCTTTTTTGCGTTGGCGCGAATGACCTCCTCACCGACCTACGATCCCAACACGTTGTCGCCGCGCCAGAAGCGGCTCATCTACCGCAGCTGGCATCGCGGAATGAAGGAGAACGACCTGCTGCTCGGCAACTTTGCCAACCAGAATATCGCGGCGATGAGTGACGCCGACCTCACGCAATACGAGGCCGTCCTCGAACACCCTGATCCGGTCCTGCACCGCTGGTATGTCACCGCCGATCCTGTCCCGCCCGAGTTTGAAACGCCCATGCTGCGGCGAATCATGAACTTCAAGATAGTCGGTTAATATTTTGATTAATAACAAAGAATTTCCGATAAAGCCGGGCCGTTTCACGGTTGGCTCGGCGCCCGAGGGCGTTGATGCGCTGGTGCTGGCCGGGCTGGCGCAGGAGCGCGTTGCCGGCGTCTTCCGTCCCGTCCTCCATGTCGCCCGCGATGCCGAACGGCGGACCACGCTGGCCGCCGCGATCGGCTTCTTCGCCCCCGAGGTGGAGGTCGTGCACCTGCCGGCCTGGGACTGCCTGCCCTATGACCGCGTCTCGCCCAACGCCGCGATCGTAGCCGAACGGATGGAGGCGCTCGCCCGCCTGGTCGCCCCGGAACAGGGCGGCAAACCGCGCATCCTGCTCACCACCGTCAACGCCGCCGTGCAGCGCCTGCCGCCGCGCAGCGCGCTGGCGAAGTCGGCCTTCCAGGCCCGCGTGGGCAGCCGGGTAGACGGCAAGGAACTGAACGAGTTTCTCGTCCAGAACGGCTACAGCCGATCGGGCACGGTGCGCGAGCCGGGCGAATTCGCCATCCGCGGCGGCATCGTCGACATCTTCCCGCCCGGGGCCGAGGAACCCCTGCGCCTCGATTTCTTCGGTGACGAGGTCGAAGGCATCCGCACCTTCGACCCCCTGACCCAGATATCGCTGGGCAAGGCCGACGCCATCCGCCTGCTGCCGGTCAGCGAGGTGCCTTTCGACGCCACCGCCATCGAACGCTTCCGCAATGGCTACCGCGAACGCTTCGGCGCGGTGACCGATGGCGACCCGCTCTATTTCGCCGTCAGCGAGGGCCGCAAGCATATCGGCATGGAACACTGGCTGCCGCTGTTCCACGACACGATGGAAACGGTGTTCGACTATCTGCCCGGCGCGCGCGTCACCTTCGACCACCTCGCCGACGAGGCCATCACTGCCCGCTTCGAGACGGTGCAGGAGCATTACACCTCGCGCGCCCAGGCGCCGAAGGACAAGTCGCTCGGCCAGACCGCCTACAAGCCGCTGCCGCCCGGCTTGCTCTATATCTCGCCCGCGGAATGGAAGACGCTGCTGGGCGGGCGCACCGTTATCCTTCTCGCGCCTTTCCAGGCGCCCGAGCGGCCCGACCGCAGCGTGACCGATGCCGGCGGCAAGGCCGGGCGCGACTTCGGCCCCGAACGCGGCCAGCCAGATACCGACCTTTTCGCTGCCGTCGGCGACCATGTCGCGAAGCTGCGCGCCGGCGGACGTCGCGTGATGGTGGCCGCCGCCAGCAATGGCTCCCGCGACCGCCTCGTCACCCTGCTGCAGGTGCGCGATTCGCTCGCCTTCACCAAGGTCGATTCCTGGGCCGAGGCGCAGAAGCTCGCCAAGGAAACCATCGCGCTGCCCGTGATCGACATCGAACGCGGGTTCGAGACGCCGCTTCTGGCGGTGCTGACCGAGCAGGACATCCTCGGTGACCGGCTCGCCCGCAAGCGCAAGAAGTCGCGCCGCGGCGCCGAGGCCTTCATCCAGGAGGTTTCCAGCCTGGAGCCCGGCGATCTTGTCGTCCATGCCGACCACGGCATCGGCCGTTATGAAGGCCTG
>CAXNFA010000318.1:0-3384 GCA_964201105.1 Alphaproteobacteria bacterium
CGAACAGGCCGCCGATGGAAATGCCCAGGTTGCCGCCCAGAATGATCATGAAGGTTGATGGCGGAATGATCGGGCCGAGCAGGGCAGCGGCCGACAGCAGGGCGCCTGCGAAGTCGTTTGGATACTTCTCCTTGATCATCGACGGGATCATCTGCGGGCCGATTGCCGCCGCAGTGGCCAGCGCCGAGCCAGAGATGAAGGCGAACATGGCGCAGGCAAAGATGGTTACATGCGCCAGGCCGCCGCGAACCCAGCCCATGGTCGTTCGCGCCAGCTGAATCAGGTCATCGACGATGTTGCATCGGTGCATGATCTCGCCCGACAGGATGAACATGGGCAGGGCCAGCATCGCGAACTGGCCAACCGAATCGAACATCGTGTTGACGAACAGGTTGACCGGGATCGGCCGCGCCACCAGCTCTATGCCGGGTACATTGATCAGTAGCAGGAACAGTGCAGCGGACAGGCCCATCGAGAAGGAGATGGGCACGCCGATGGTCAACAGAATGAACAGCGGCAACAGCAGGTATGGGCCGACGACATCCATCGGAAACCTCGAGGTCTATGGAAGAGGTTTAAAGAGTTCCGCCTTCGCCAAGGCGGTCGAAGTAGGCCACGTCGCGCCGCTTGTAGGCGAGGATGTCCCGGATGATCTCGTTGACGATGAAGATGCTCATCAGCCCGATGCCAAGCGGGATCGAGAACTTCACCCAGCGCGTCGAGATGCCCATCGATGGTGAATTGCGGTGAGCATTCTGCATCACCATCTCGATGCCGTAGTAGACGGCAATGATGATGAAGAGCACGCAGAAGAACTTCGCCACGATCAGCGTGATCGCCTTCCACTTGAAGGGCAGCATGTTGACGAAGACGGTGATCGAGATGTGCTCCCAGTTGCGCACCAGCATGAAGGCGCCGATGAACACCGTGTACATCAGAGTGTAGATGCACAGCTCCTCAGACCATTCGAGCGAGCTGTTCAGCACATAGCGGAAGAAGACCTGGGCCACCATCACGCAGGCGATGATTGCGACGCCTGCGGTAATGAGAACGCGGCCAATGCCGTCGATAAAGAGAACGACGCGATCGAGCGTGCCCATGCTCAGGCCCTCCCGGCAATGCAGGCCAGGCTGCAAATGTCAGCACACATGGTGATTTCCCCTGCTACATCCGCGCCCTGTGTCGCGGCCGGCCTTGGCGGCCGGGTGACCTTATTCACAGCGATGGTAGGGGCATTCGAAACCGGGCACAACCCGCGAGGCCGGCGGGCTCGTATACCAGCAGTGGGATCAGGCGGGCTTTGCCAGCGCGGCGGCGCGCTCCAGCACGTCGCGGTCGATTCCCCTGGCGCTTTGCCATAGGCCCTTGCCGGCCGTCTGCCACTTCGCCTGCTCGGCGGGCGATGGCGCGTGGATCACCATCCCCTTGTCGGCCAGGCGCCTTGTGTCGCCGGCCTCGGCCGTGCGGTCGCGCCTGTTGGCTTCCGCTGCAGCTTCGGCGGCGGCAGCGAGAAAGGCGGTCTGCACCGCTTCCGGCAGGGCGGCCCAGGTCTTGGCATTCATCACCTGCAACTGCACGGCGAACAGGGCGTTCACCGCCGTCGCATATTTCAGCTGCTCATACATGGCGAAGGCGTGGGTCCAGATCGGCTGGACGTGGAAGCCATCGATCGTGCGCCGTTTCAACGCCGCCTCGACATTGACCCAGGGCAGCGGCAGCGGCGTGGCGCCCCAGGCGCGCAGCAGCGCCATCTCCAGCGCCGCATTGGACGACCGGATGCGCAAGCCGGACAGCGCCGCCGGTTCCGGCACCGGCCGCACATTGTTCCACAGCAGCCGGAAGCCGCCGGCGCCGACGGGCGGCAAAACCTTCAGGGGCACCGCAGCCTCGAACTTCGCCGCCTGCTGTCGCCACAGTTCAGACCCGAACAGCCGGAGCGCCGTGTCCCAGTCGGGAATCACATAAGGCAGGTCGAGAAAGGCGAAAGCGGAATGGAAGGTGGTGAATTGCGAGGTCGTGTGCGACGTGATGTCGATCTGGCCCAGCTGCACCGCCTCAAGCTGCGACAGGTCGGTGCCCAGTGCCGAGGAGGCATGGATATCGATCTCGAGCGCGACATTGTGCTTCTCGCGCAGGATCTTCGGAATCAGCCGGATGGCGATGTCGGTCGGGTCGCCTTCCTTGCCGTTCAGGGCGGCGATCAGGGGCCGCTCGACGGTGATGCGCCGGCGCTGCGCCGCCAGCAGGCCGGGAAAGCCGGCAGTCGCCAAGGCCGTGGTGGTGGCGACGGCGCCCTTGAGAATGGCGCGGCGATTGTAGCGGCGGCTGGCGTGCTGCTTGCCCGGCACGGGGCCCTCCGTTGCGGCAGTCGGTCGAAGATACCCCGGAACGGATGATTGCAGATGCAGCCGAAGCTTCACGGTCCCGCGATGCAGGCGGCACCGGCGCCGCCTGCATCTGCGTGGACTAGCGCCGTTTCGCCTTCGCCTTGGGCCTGGCCTTTGCCGGCTTCGCCTGGCCCGACGTGGCATGGGCGGCGCCGGCCCTGAACATGGCGTGCAACAGCTCGCCTTCCGGTATCAGCGGCTTCGGCCAGGGGCGGCGGCTGTGGGTCAGGCCAAGGTCGAGCACCGATTCCACCAGCTTGTAGGTCAGCGGGCCGGGGTTCACCACCGGGATGGGCAGGCGGGCCGACAGATATTCATGCGCCTGGTGCATCGTTGTGGAGCCGAGGATCAGCACGTCTGCTCCCTTCTCGATCGCGCGCTTGCCGGCTGCCAGCATGCGCGGCAGCGTCTTGTCTTCCTTGCCCGACATCAGGTTCACGTAATCGGGCTTCACGTCGTAATTCTCGATGCCGGCGCAGAAGGCATCGAGGCCGAGCGACTTGACGAATTTCTGCGCGCGAATCTGTGCCGGTTCCCATTGCGCCAGCAGGGCGAACTTGTTGCCCAGCATCATGGCAAACAGCATCGACGCCTTGCCCGGCGAGACGACGGGAATGTCGAGCGCCGACCGCAGCGCCTCCATGCCGGAATCGCTCATCGTGTCGATGGTCACGGCGTCATAGCCCTGCTTCTGGGCATCGACGCCGGCTTCGTAGATGGCAAGGTCCATGAAGGCGAAGTCCTGCGCGCTCATGTAGCTTGTCGGCCCCACCGTCACCGGGCGGAAGTCGAAGTCGATGTCGGGTCCGAGCTTCACCTTGGTGAGCTGCGCCTTGCGGTTTGCCAGGCCCTTTTCGTCCATGACGAAGGGCACCAGAACCAGCGCGCGCGCCTTGCCCTTGCGGATATTGGCCATGCTGCGTCTCCCTAGCGTTTCGCGCGGCGCTTGGCGGCCGCTTTCTTCTTCAACCCCTCGGCACCCACCATCCTCGGGCCG
>CAXNFA010000319.1:0-3380 GCA_964201105.1 Alphaproteobacteria bacterium
ATGGCTCCTGCACTGCAAGCCAGATGGCACTGGCGACCGCATCGGGGGTGCCGGTGGCGTCGATCAGGCGGCATCGCTTTGGATCGCGCCGCGCAATCTCGTGAAACCCCTGCCGCAATCGTTCATGGAAGGCGACGCCCATCCGTTCATAGCGGTCTTCCGCGCCGCCGCCGCGCTGCTGGGCGCGCTGCAGGCCAACGGCGACCGGCGCGTCCAGGATGAGCGTCAGGTCAGGCCAGCAGCTGCCGACGGCAATGCGCGTGACGTTGTCGATCATCTCGCGTGACAGGCCGTGGCCATGGCCCTGATAGGCCATGGTTGAATCGGCATAGCGGTCGCAAACCACCCAGGCGCCGCGCGTCAGGGCCGGATCGATGGTGCGGGTGACGTGGTCGTGCCGTGCGGCTGAATGGAGCAGCAATTCGCTGATCGCGTCCCAGCGGTCGGTCGCGCCCTCGACCAGCAGCTTGCGGATCTCAAGCGCGCCGGGCGCGCCACCCGGTTCGCGCGTTTCGACGACATCGATGCCATGGCGCCGCAGGGAAATTGCGAGACGGCCGATCTGGGTCGATTTGCCGGCCCCTTCCCCGCCCTCGATCGTGATGAAACGCCCGCGCGACACCGGGCGTCAGTTCTTTGACGGTGCCGGCGGTCCCATGACGAGATAGCTGATGGCGGCACCGAGCCGGCCAAGAACGCCGAGCTGTTCCACATCCGCACCGGCCAGCAGGCTCATTTCCACCGGCGCCATATCGGGAGCGGTGATCTGGATGGTGCCGACCTTGGCTCCCTTGATGACAGGCGCGGCGATGGGCTCGTCATACTTCACCTTCACCTGCATGCCGTTGCGCGACTTGCGGGTCATGGTGGCGACGACATTCTTCTCGGCGACCAGCGGCACGCTGGCCTTGTCGCCGAGCCACACCGGGGCCTCTGCAATGGTGTCACCGGACTTGAACAGAGCGTAGTTGCCGAATTCCCTGAAGCCCCAGTCCATCAGCCGTTCGGCCTCGCGCGACCGTTCGTTCACGCTCTTCATGCCGTTCAGCACCAGGATCAGGCGACGCTCGCCACGCTTGGCCGAGGCGACGAGGCCATAGCCAGCGGCTTCCGTGTGGCCTGTCTTCAGGCCGTCGGTGCCGTTGTCCTTGTAGAGCAATGGGTTGCGGTTGCCCTGCTTGATCCCGTTGTAGGTGAACTCCTTCTCGGAATAGATCTTGTAGTATTCCGGGAAGTCGTCGATCAGGTGCTTGGCCAGGATCGCGAGGTCGTGGGGCGTCGTCAGATGCTCCTCATGCGGCCAGCCCGACGCGTTGATGAACGTGCTGTTGGTCAGGCCGAGCGCCCGGCCCCGCTTGGTCATTTCCTCGGCAAAGGCCGATTCGCTGCTGGCCAGGCCTTCAGCCAGCACGATGCAGGCGTCATTGCCGGACTGGATGATCACGCCGCGCAGCAATTCCTCGACGGACACGCGGCTGTTGAGGGCGACGAACATCTTCGAGCCCTGCATGCGCCAGGCCTTCTCGCTGACGGGGAAGGTGTCGTCCATCTTGAGACGCCCTTCCTTGAGCTGCTGGAACACCATGTAGACTGTCATCAGCTTGCTCATCGACGACGGGTGCATGCGCTGGTCGGCATTCTTTTCGAACAGCACGGTCCCGGTCGTGTCGTCGATCAGATAGGCATGCGTGGCGGTGGTCGTGACCTCCTGCGCGCGAGCCGGCGCAGCGGTCAGGCCAAGGCTGAGGAGGATGGCGACGAAGGGCAGCAATCGCGAGGTCATGGGTCTTCTCTTCAAGGCTGCAGTCGCGCCGTCGTGTAGGTCACGAATGCGACGACAATATGGTTGGCCGGTCATGATGACGGGCCGGCTTGCACCGGCCTCAATCCACCACGATGCGGGCTTCGGTCACCCCGCTGTTGATCACGCGGTTCAGGGTCGTGTCGGCATCCTGCACCGACGCCATCGGGCCGATACGCACGCGGTAGAGATCGGCGCCGCGTATCTTTGTCGGCATGATCTTCACCGGGCCGAAGCCAGCGAGGCGGTTGCCGAGGGTGGTGGCATTGTCCCGGCGCGAGAAGGCGCCCGCCTGGATGAAGATGCTGGTCGGGCCCACTGCCTGTAGCGCGACCTGCGCGGGCGGTTCGAAGCGCTGACGGGGCGCTTCTTCTCGCACGCCGGGCGGCGGTGGCAGCGTGGTCGATTCAACGGCGGCCACGGGGACAGCGGTGGCGACCTGGTTCTCCGGTTCGGTCTGTGCCTTGCCGGCGACCATGAAGGTGCCATCCGGCGGACTGATCACCTTGACGCGTACCTTTGCAACGCCGGCACGATCCATGCCGAGCAACTGCGCGGAGCGGCGCGACAGGTCGATGATGCGGCCATTCACGTAAGGACCGCGGTCGTTCACCCGGACGACCAGCGAGCGCCCGTTGTCGAGGTTGGTGACCTGCACATAACTCGGCAGCGGCAGCGTCTTGTGCGCGGCCGTTACCGAGTTCATGTCATAGACCTCGCCATTGGCGGTGCGCTTGGCGTGAAACTGGTCGCCATACCACGAGGCGATGCCTGTCTCGTCGTAGTTGGGCTCCTCGCGCGGATAATAGGTCACGCCCTCGATGACATAGGGCGTTCCCACCTTGTAGACGCCGCCCTCGCCAATCGGGACACCCTGGGGCGTATAACGGCCAACCGGGGTTGCAGTGGCGGCAGCGGCAGCGGCCGGCGTCGGTCCGGCGATGCTCTTGGCGGCCTGGGTGGCAAACTGGACTTCAGTGCAGGCCGCGAGAAGGACAGGCATGGATACAACCGAAAGTAGGCGGAACCAGCCCCTCATCTTGTAGCCAATCCTTCATGAAACGCTTCATCTTGAACTTACCCGCCGGCGATCTGCTCCGCAAGCGTGCCGGCCGCCAAGGCGAAGAAGGTCGAGCGGTTCCATTTCAGGATGACCCGGTGGTTGTCATAGCCGAGGTAGGCCCGGCCGTTCGGCCCTTCGGGCAGCAGGAGCATGGCCTGGCGGTCGTCGGGTCCCTGCAGCACGCTACCCTCCCCCTTCATGATGCCCAGCGTGCGCCACTCCGACAGCGGCTTGATCGTCTTGCCATCAGCGAGGCCGCGATCGAGCGTGTCAGGCAGGCGCACAATCTCGTTGATTGGCTCGCCCATCTTCCAGCCTGATTTCGACAGATAGTTGGCAGCCGAGCCCAGCGCGTCGGCGCGGTCGGTCCAGATGTTTCGCTTGCCGTCCTTGTCCTGGTCCACGGCGAAGTTGACGAAGCTCGACGGCATGAACTGCGTCTGACCCATCGCGCCTGCCCAGGAACCCAGCATCTCTCTCGGAGTGATATGGCCTTCGCCCAGGATGCGCAGCGCA
>CAXNFA010000320.1:0-3375 GCA_964201105.1 Alphaproteobacteria bacterium
GGATGCCATGCGGCTTGCCGCCGCCCGGGTGGCAAGCCGCCGCGGCTCCAGCATCAGGATCGATTTACCTGCCAGCCAGGGCGCGTCGAGCAGGGCGAGCGGCACCAGCGTCGTCTTGCCCGCGCCGGGCGGCGCTTCCAGCACCGCGCAGGCGTTGTCCGCCAGCGCCGCGACCAGGTCGGGCAGCACGGCGGAGACGGGCAGGGTGGGAAGCGCGGTCACGGGCGTGTTCTGCCATGGTTTCCCCGCCGGACCCAAGCGCCCGCAAGGTATCCCTTTAGAATCCCTGCGCTTGACGGGACGGGCGCGGATCGGGAGCATCGGCGCAAACCGGACACAGGGAGCCGCCATGAACCTCGCCGCCACCGCCCGCCGCAGCAAGTCGCAGAAGATCCGCGAGAAGCTCGACTATCCCGTCATCGACGCCGACGGCCATATGCTCGAGGTCGAGCCGGTGCTGCTCGACTTCCTCAAGGTGGTGGGCGGGCCGAAGATCGTGCAGCGCTATGTCGACATGCTGTCGGGCGGCAGTCTGTGGGGCTGGTACAAGGCGACGCCCGAGGAACGCGTGGCGGCGCGCATCAAGCGGGCGCCCTTCTGGTTCTTCCCGGCGGCCAACACGCTGGACCGCGCCACGTCGATGTTCCCCGGCCTGATGCGCTCGCGCCTCGACGAGTTCGGCATCGACTTCTCCTTCATCTACCCGACGCTCGCCATCCTCTTCGCCGGCATGGACGACGAGGAGATGCGCAAGGCCGTCACGCGCGCCATCAACACGATGAACGCCGAGCTCTACGCCCCGCACAAGGACCGCCTGACGCCGGCCGCCGTCATCCCCATGCACACGCCGCAGGAGGCGCTCGACGAGCTCAACTTCGCCGTCGGCACGCTCGGCATGAAGGCGGCGATGGTGGAAGGCGTGGTGCGGCGCCCGATCACCGGCAAGGCCGGCTCGCGCGACCTCGCCTCGGCGGCGGCCAGCTACTGGATCGACCCGCTGGCGCTGGATTCGCCCTATGACTACGACCCGGTGTGGCAGCGCTTCACCGAGCTCGGCGTCGCGCCAACCATGCACACGAGCACGATGGGCTGGGTCGACCGCACCTCGATCTCCAACGTCACCTACAACCACATCGGCCATTTCGCGGCGGGCGCCCATGCCTTCTGCAAGGCGCTGGTGCTGGGCGGCGTGACGCACCGCTTCCCGACACTGAAATTCGGCTTCCTCGAATGCGGCGTGGGCTGGGCGGCCAGCCTCTACAACGACCTGATCGAGCATTGGGAAAAGCGCAACGTGCCCGAGCTGAAGCGCCATCTCGACCCGGCGCTCATCGACCGCAAGCTGCTCGTCGAGATGGCGAAGCAGCATGGCGGGCCGCACATGCAGAAGCATCTCGCGGCGATCGCGAAGGACGACGGCTATTTCTACGAATGGCCGGCCGAGACGGACGAGGCGGCGATGGACGACTTCGCCGCCGCCGGCATCCAGACCGAGCGCGACATCTACGACCGCTTCGTCAAGAACTTCTACTTCGGCTGCGAATCCGACGACCGCATCCTCGCCTGGGCCTTCAACGAAAAGCTCAACCAGTTCGGCGCCCGGTTCAAGGTGCTGCTCGGCTCCGACATCGGCCATATGGACGTGACCGACGCGCGCCAGGTGATCAAGACCGCCTGGAGCCTCGTCGACGAAGGCTCGCTCACCGACGCCAACTTCCGCGACCTCGTCTTCACCAACCCGGTCGAGATGCATGGCGGCATGAACCCCAACCTGTTCAAGGGCACGGTGGTGGAAGACGCGGCCGGCAAGCTGCTGAAGGATCTGAAGGCGAAGGGCTAGTGGTGGTGCGCGGCTAGTGTGAGCCGAACTGGCTGAAGCGGATGTTGAAGACCTGTCGGGCGACGATGACGACCGACAGGATCATCAGCATCAGCAGCACGGACGCGGCGGCGAGCAGGCCCTGCTCGCCCGAGGTGTAATAGTCGAACATCACCACGCTGAGCACCGCGTTGCCGCGCCCGACCAGCAGGATCGACATGCCGAGCTCGCGCACGAAGGTCATGAACATCAGCAGCCAGGCGGCGGCGAGCGCCGGCTTCATCAGCGGCAGGATGATGCGGGTGAAGATGGTGAGCCAGCCGGCGCCGGTCATGCGCGCCGCTTCCTCGAACTCGTTGCTCATCTGGATGAGCCCGCCCGACACGGTGCGCAAGGCGACCGGCAGGTAGCGGGTGATATAGGCGACGGCGAGGATCAGCACGGTGCCATAGATCGGCAGCGGCACGACGATCCAGGCCCACAGCAGCGCCAGCCCCAGCACGGTGGAAGGGAAGGAGATCGGCAGCATCGCCACCGCCTCGATCAGCCCGCGGCCGCGCAGTTTCGACTTGATGGCGATGAAGCCGACAATGGCGGCGAGCAGCACGCAGACGGCGCCGCCGATGGCGGCGAGGCCCAGGCTGTTGACCATGGCGTCGATCAGGCGCGGATGGGCGAAGAGGCGCGGGTAATTGTCCCAGGTGAGCCGGTTGAACATCGCCCAGGAGAAGCGGCCGAAGAAGCCGAGGAAGCTGCCCAGCACCAGCACGCCGAAGGGCAGGAAGACGGTGAAGAAGAAGAAGATCCAGCAGCCCGTGGCAGCCACCCAGCGCCAGGGGCCAAGGTCAGTGACGGCGGCGCGGTGGCCCTTGCCCTTCACCGTCTCGTAGCGTTCCGTCCGCCGCGTCAGCCGGCGGTAGAGATAGACGAGCAGCAGCGTCGCCCCGAGCAGGCTGGTGGCAAGTGCGGTGCCCAGGCCGTAGTCGGCGGGAACCCGCACCCCGATCGCGTGATAGATCAGCGACGGATAGGTGTAGATGCCCTTGGGCGCGCCCAGCATCTGCGGGATGTCGAAGGATTCCAGCCCGATCACGAAGAGCAGCACGCTGGCCGAGGCGATGGCGGGCAGGGCGAGCGGCAGCGTGATGCGGCGCAGGATACGGAGCGTGCGCGCGCCGGTCATGCGCGCGGCTTCCTCCATGCTCGAATCCATCGTGGCAAAAGCCGGCGCGATGATGAGGAAGGCGAGCGGCGCGACATAAAGGCTCTGCACGAAAATCATGCCGCCCATCGAGTTGACGTCGAAGGGCGGGGTCTCCAGGCCGAAGGCCCACATCAGCACGATGTTGATCAGCCCGCGGCGCGGCGACAGCAGCATGGTCCAGGCGAAGACCGCCATGATCAGCGGAAACAGGAACAGCACCAGCGTCAGGAACTCGAACACCGCGCGGCCCGGCGTGTTGGTGCGGGTGATGATCCAGGCGAGCAGCGTGCCGAGCGCGATGGCGCCCATCGTCTGTCCGGCGGCGAAGACCAGCGTGTTGCGGATCGTGCGC
>CAXNFA010000321.1:0-3373 GCA_964201105.1 Alphaproteobacteria bacterium
CAGCGAACAGCCGTCGAAGCGGGTCATCGCGGCCTTGAGATCGTCCAGCGTGGCGCAGGACGCGGCCAGCGCGCGCGCATTGGCGAGCGCCGCATCGGGCGATTCGAGTTCGATGGGGACGGCGGCGGGCCGCTTGGCCGGCGCCGCCGCGCGGGCATCGGACGTGACGTTGCGTTCGACGGGCACGGGCGCAGCGGGCGCGGCCACCCCTTGCACAGCCTCAGCCATGCGTGGCGCGACGGCTGGCACCTCCAGCCGGTTGCGCGCAGTGTCGTCCACGGCCTCGTCGGCGCCAGCCTCGATCAGCCAGCGCAACGCTGCAAGGGCATCGATGGGGGCATCCATTGTGTCGATCATGGACGCAAGACTAGCGCCTCGGCCGGGCGGCAGCGAATCCGTCGTTTCTAGAGGCGGGGGTTGAGCGGATCGTGGCCGAAGTCGTTGGTCCCGTCTTCTCCCCGGGTGCAGAATCAGATCAGCAGCAGGACAAAGCCGAGCAGCGGGATGAGACCGATGAGGAGAAGCCAACCGGTCCGGCCGGTGTCGTGCAGTCGACGGACGGCGACGGCAATTCCGGGAATGAAGGTCGCGAGAGTGAGGACCGTGCTGAGCGGCTTGCCGGTGCCGAACACGAACGAGTCCACCAGCGAAATGAGGAAGCCGCCCACAAAGAGGAACAGCATCCAGTACCAATATTCCGACCGCGGCGCGCGATCGCTGAACTGAAAATATTTACGGAAGACCGACTGGACGGCCTGCTGGAACCCCATGATTTGCCCCCGCCATTCGTTTCTTGCGGTGCCATCCTAACGCGGAATGGTCCTGCTCGCGCGCGGATCAGCCCGGATACCGCTCGAAGGCCGGCAGGTCTTGCGTGGTCTTCATCCACTCCAGCCGTTCGGCTGTCTGGATATGGACCTGCGCGGGCAGCAGGTTCGGATCATCGAGGGTTCCGGTCTGAACGTCGATCAGGCCGGGGAATATCTGCGCGTTGGTGTAGAACAGCCCGGTGCCGCAGTCGCCGCAGAAATGCCGGCGGCCATGTTCGGACGAGGCATAGACGCGCGGCGTGCCGGCAATCTTCACCTGGTCGGCCCTGGCCATGGCCCAGCCCACCATCGGCGCCCCGGCATGCCGGCGGCAGTCGCTGCAGTGGCACAGGGCGTGGTGCATCACCGCGCGCGGCATGTCGTAGTGGATGCGTCCGCAATGGCATTGGCCGTGTAGCGTCATGATCTGTTCTCCCATATGGACCTGATGCTTCGTAACGTCCGGCGGCATGACAAGTCTTGCTGACTATTTGCGGAGTCGGGGGCCGGGGCGGGTCCGATGGCCGATTGCAGCATTTGACCCCTTGCCGGACACGTTGCATAACGGGTCATACCGGACAGATCAGGACATCAGGGACCGAACATGGCGGCTGAAACCGTTGAACGCGAGTTCATGGAATATGACGTGGTGATCGTGGGCGGGGGCCCGGCGGGCCTCAGCGCGGCGATCCGCCTGAAGCAGGTCGCGGCCGAGCAGGGTCACGAGGTTTCAGTCTGCGTGCTGGAAAAGGGCTCCGAGATCGGTGCGCATATCCTCTCCGGCGCGGTCATCGATCCCATTGCGCTGAACGAACTCATTCCCGACTGGAAGGAGCAGGGCGCGCCGCTCAACACGCCGGTGGTGAAGGACCGCTTCATCTTTCTGAACGAGCATGCGCATTTCACCGTGCCGCATTTCCTGCTGCCGCCGCTGATGGGCAACCACGGCAATTACGTCATCAGCCTGGGCAATTTCTGTCGCTGGCTGGCGACGCAGGCCGAGGCGCTGGGTGTCGAGATTTATCCGGGCTTTGCCGCCGCCGAGGTTCTGTATGACGCCAAGGGCGCCGTGACCGGCGTCGCCACCGGCGACATGGGCATCGGCAAGAATGGCGACCGGAAGGATTCCTACCAGCCGGGCATGGAGCTGCGCGGCAAATACACGCTGATCGCCGAAGGCGTGCGCGGCTCGCTGGCGAAGCAGCTGATCCGCCGCTTCGATCTCGACAAGGATAGCGAGCCCGGCAAGTTCGGCATCGGCATCAAGGAACTCTGGGAAGTGAAGCCCGAGAACCACCAGCCGGGCCTGGTGGAACACACGGTCGGCTGGCCGCTCGACATGGGCACCGGCGGCGGCGGCTTCATCTATCACCTGGAGAACAACCAGATCGCCATCGGCTATGTGGTTCACCTGAACTACAAGAACCCGTATCTGTCGCCCTTCGACGAGTTCCAGCGCTTCAAGACGCATTACCGCGTGCGGCCCTATCTCGAAGGCGGCAAGCGCATCGCCTATGGCTCGCGTGCCATCACCGAGGGCGGGCTGCAGTCGATTCCGAAGCTCACCTTCCCCGGCGGCATGCTGATCGGCTGCTCGGCGGGCTTCGTCAACGTGCCGCGTATCAAGGGCAGCCACAATGCGATGAAGTCCGGCATGCTGGCGGCAGAGACGGTCTTTGCCTCGCTCATGGGTGGCTCGGCGGGGCAGGAGGAACTGACGGCCTACGAGGCGGCGGTGAAGGACTCCTGGATCCACACCGATCTCAACCGCGTCCGCAACGCGAAGCCGCTGATGAGCCGCTATGGCCAGCTGTTCGGCGCCGGCCTTGGCGTCGCCGACATGTGGATGCGGACGCTGGGCATCGGCCTGCCCTTCACGCTGAGCCACGGCAAGGCGGATTTCGCCAGCCTCAAGCCCGCGGCGGAATGCACACCCATCGCCTATCCTAAGCCCGACGGCATCATCAGCTTCGACAAGCTGTCCTCGGTCTTCCTGTCGAGCACCAACCACGAGGAAGACCAGCCGGTCCATCTGCAGCTGCGCGATCCGAATATCCCGATCACGAAGAACCTGCCCGTCTTCGCCGAGCCGGCGCAGCGCTATTGTCCAGCGGGCGTCTATGAGGTGATCGAGGAGGCAGCAGGTCCGCGCTTCCAGATCAACGCGCAGAACTGCGTCCACTGCAAGACCTGCGACATCAAGGATCCGAGTCAGAACATCAACTGGACGGTGCCTGAAGGCGGCGGCGGCCCCAACTATCCCAACATGTAGGCGGAAATCGGCAAGAATGCGGGCTCTGCCTGCTTTTCGCCGCTTTTCCGTGCCGTGATGAGCGTCACCACAAAATGAGTTGCGATGCCGGGTCCGCGCTGGTCAGATGCGGCGAAGCGGGCCCGGTCCCGTCCCTGTTGCGCAGGCCTTGAACTAATCATGGTGATCCGCCGTTTTTCCGGTCGCGGTCGGCAGCTCCGCCGGTTCCGCCCCGCCATCGTTGTCGCGGGCCTTGCCGGCCTGCTCGCCGCCTGCGGTGGGCTGCCCGACGGTGCGCCGGGCCTTGCCGCCG
>CAXNFA010000322.1:0-3363 GCA_964201105.1 Alphaproteobacteria bacterium
GCGCCTTGCCTTCCACGAAGCGGATGAATTGCGCCGAGCCGCTGGCAGCGCCCAGCACGCGGAAGCGCCGGCCTTCCATCGCCGCCGCACCCCAGGACTGCGCCATCGCGCGGCTCACCCTGCCGGCGGCGCGTTCGCTGTATTTCAGATACTGGACATAGGGCGCGCTCGCCGCGTCAATGTCAGGCGTGACGATGGTGCCGCCCGCATAGGGGCCGATGCGGGCCTTGTCGCCCGAAGTGCTGGTCATGCCGATCTCCCGAATTTGTCGTCGTGCAAGTCCGGTGACCGGACGATGATTTCCAGTATACCCTCGCCGCTCCTTTCGTTGGAGTGTTTCCCATGGCCCATGGCGTTTCCCAAGGCAGCCCCGTCAGCGCGGCCGTGATCGGCGTGACCGACCTGCAGAAGTCCGTGCATTTCTACCGCGACCTGATCGGGCTCGATGCGCAGGCGCCGGTCGAATGGTCGGGCCCGGACTTTGAGGCGCATTGGAAACTGCCCCTGGGTTCGTCGGCGACGGCGGTCTTCCTGCATGCGGGCGAATCGCCCGCCGGCCGCGTGCTGCTGATCGACTTTCATGCACCGAACAAGAAGGTGGTGCGCGCCAACAAGGAAAAGTGGCACTACGGCCTTTCCAACCTCAACTTCTACACGGAAGACATCCGCGCCGTGTCGCGCGACTTTGCCGCCCAGGGCTTCGAATTCTGGAGCGAGCCGATGGCGCACCAGATGACGCCCGACGTCGGCACGCCGATCGAGGTGGTGTTCGAGGGTCCGGACGGCGTGCTGATCAACCTGGTCGAACTCGCCACCAAGGATCCCGACACGCAGATCGGCAAGATGCGCGCCTTCGTCGCGCAGCATGGCTACACCAGGGCGGGCTTCACCCCCGTCAGCACCACGCACCATGTCCTGAAGTCGCGCGAGAAGGGCCGCGAATTCTATGAAAAGGTGCTGGGCATGAAGGTGCACATCAACGAGGAGCTGAAAAGCCCCGAGGCGCGAAAGTTCCTCGGCCTCGGCGACAATCGTATCTGGACCATGTTCGTCATCGGCAACCACATGTTCGGCAAGGTGGCGACGTCGGAACCGCTGAACTTCACGCCGCCCGACCTGGTCGCTGCCGCCGTGCCGCCCAATGCCGGCTATCTGGCGCAATCCTTCGTCGTCCCCGACCTCGCCGCCGCCGAAGCCGAGGCGAAGAAGCTGGGTGCCGAGGTCTACAGCCCGTCGATGACCATCGACATCCCCGGCTTCGGCCGGCGCAAGGCGATGATCCTGCGCAACAGCGGCAGCGGCGCGTTGCAGCAGATCATCCAGTAGCAATCGCGGGCGGCCCTCCCCACCTTCAGGGGATGGCCGCCTCCTTCCCCTTCCCCGCCGATGCCGTCCTGCGCGCGGCCCTGAGCGAAACCTACCGCGCGCCGGAAGAAGAAGTATTGGCCCGCCTGGTGCCACAGGCCCGCCTGGCCGATCCGTCCGCCGTTGCCGCGCGGGCGCGGGCGCTGGTGGAGGCCGTGCGGGCGGCACCGCAGCGCGGCGGCGTGGAAAGCTTCCTCGCCACCTATGGCCTGTCGACGCGCGAGGGCATCGTGCTGATGTCGCTGGCCGAGGCGCTGCTGCGCATCCCCGACGCCGACATCGCCAACCGGCTGATCCAGGACAAGATGGGCAGCGCGGAGTGGGACAAGCAGATCGGCCAAAGCGACTCGCTCTTCGTCAACGCCTCCACCTGGGCGCTGATGCTGACGGGACGGCTGCTGA
The DNA here is from genome assembly GCA_964201105.1 of Alphaproteobacteria bacterium. Classification (GTDB taxonomy): domain Bacteria; phylum Pseudomonadota; class Alphaproteobacteria; order SHVP01; family SHVP01; genus CANJEJ01. Next base: position 1,768 of record CAXNFA010000322.1, read on the forward strand.
ACGATGACGACAGCAACAACCTTGGCGGATTCGCCCGGCGCCTGCTGGCACGTGGCAGCCGGCCGGTAATCCGCGAGGCACTGCTGCAGGCCATGCGCCTGATGGGCTCGCAATTCGTCATGGGCGAGACGATCGAGTCCGCGCTTGAGCGCGCGGACGATCACGACAACCGCCGCTATCGCCATTCCTTCGACATGCTGGGCGAAGCCGCGCGCACGGAAGAGGATGCCGACCGCTATTTCGCCGCCTATGCCGACGCAATTGCCGCGCTGGGCAAGGCAGCGGCTGGACGCGACTTGCAGGATGTGCCCGGCATCTCGGTGAAGCTCTCAGCCCTGCATCCGCGTTTTGAACACACGCAGGAAGCCCGTGTACTGCGCAGCCTGCCCGACCGCCTGGTTGCACTCAGCGGCCTTGCCCGCGATGCCGGCATCGGCCTGACGGTGGATGCGGAAGAAGCCGACCGGCTGGACCTGACGCTCGACATCTTCGCCATCGCCGCCACACAGAAGAGCCTGCGGGGCTGGGATGGCCTGGGCCTTGCCGTGCAGGCCTATCAGAAGCGGGCGCGGCCGGCGATCGACTGGCTCGCCGCCCTGGCCGAGGCCAACAACCGGCGGTTACTGATCCGGCTGGTCAAGGGCGCCTATTGGGACAGCGAGATCAAGCGCAGCCAGGAAGGTGGCTTCCGCGACTACCCTGTCTTCACGCGCAAGGTGGGCACCGATGTCTCCTACCTCGCCAGCGCCCGAGCGCTGCTGGCAGCGGGCGAACGGCTGATCTATCCGCAATTCGCGACGCACAATGCCTATACGCTCGCCGCCGTGCTGCAACTGGCGTGCGCGCGGCGCAGCCTCGAATTCCAGCGCCTGCATGGCATGGGCGAGGCGCTCTACACGGCTGTGCTCGACAGCGATCCAACCTTGCGCTGCCGCGTCTATGCGCCGGTCGGCGAGCATCGCGACCTGTTGCCCTATCTGGTGCGCCGCCTGCTGGAGAATGGCGCCAACACTTCCTTCGTTCACAAGGTGGTGGACCCCGACGAGCCCATTGACGCGCTGGTCGCCGACCCGGTGGCGAAGGTGGAAGCGACGGGCGCGCGGCGCAACCGCGCCATCCCCCTGCCCCGCGACCTCTATGGCGACCGGCCCAATGCGCGCGGCATGGATTCGAGCGAGCCGGCGGTGCGGGCGGAGATCGAGGCGGCGCTCACCCGCAGTGATGCACCACTGGCGGAAGCGCATCCCATCGTCGGCGGCGAAGTTCGCGGCGGCAGCGCACAACCTGTCACAAACCCTGCCAATCGCAACCAGACCGTCGGTACAGTTGTGCTGGCAGGCCCGCGTGATGTCGAAGACGCGCTCGCCAGCGCCCATGCCTTCGCGCCCGCGTGGGATGCAACGCCCGTGGCGACGCGCGCCGCCGTGCTCGATCGTTTGGCCGACCTGATGGAAGGCGACATGCCCAACCTGATGGCGCTGGCAATCCGCGAGGCCGGCAAAACCTGGGGCGATGCCGTGTCGGAGGTGCGCGAGGCCGTCGATTATTGCCGCTATTACGCCAACCGGGCGCGGGCCGACTTCGCCGCGCCCATCG
>CAXNFA010000323.1:0-3351 GCA_964201105.1 Alphaproteobacteria bacterium
GCCGGTCGCGACGCGCGACAACATCCGCGCCGTGCAGACGGCGCTGAACCAGCGCGGCTACAGCGCCGGCGTGCCCGATGGCTACATGGGTCCGGCGACGCGCGCCGCGATCCAGTCCTACACCCAGCGCACCGGCCTGCCCGCCACGACCGAAGTGACGCAAGGGTTGCTCGCCAGCCTCGGCATCGGCGGTCCCGTCGCCGCGCAACCGGTCGAGCCGGGCGCGACGCGCGGCCGCGTCATGCTGCGCGACACGTTCGACGACAACAACTTCGACACCAACCCGGTGTGGAAGGTGCTCGGCCAGGCCTTCACGGTCGAGAGCGGCTGGCTCAAGTCGTCGGTCACGCTCAGCCCGCAGACGCAGGAAGACCGCCAGAAGGCGCTGGTCAGCGGCTTGCTGCAGCAGGTCTTCGGCGTGCAGCTGGCGCAGGAGCCCAACACCGCCGGCATCGCCACGGGCCTGAGCTTCCCCAACGACTATGTGCTGAACTTCACCCTGCGCGAGACGAGCAACCGGCCGGGCCGCATGAATCTCGGCGCCTATACCGGCAACAACGCCACGCATGGCTACCGCCTGCTCTATGACGGCCAGGCGGCGCAGCCGTTGTCAATCATCGCCGGCTCGGCGAGCGGCTTCACCACGGTGGCGAGCACCAGCCAGGGCCCGAAGCTCGACGACGGCAACCTGCACCGCATCACCATCAACCGCACCGAGAACGGCCGCATCGCGGTGGTGGTGGACGAAGTGCCGGTGCTGTCGGTGACCGACCAGTCGATCACCGCGACACATGAAGGCATCTCCTTCGTCAACGCGAGCGGCGACTGGGAAATCGACGAGGTCGAACTGCTCGACCGTGATGCCCGCCAGCCCGGCCAGCGCCCCCGCGCCAGCCGCTAGAGACGGACTGCTGCGAAAGCCCTCCCCTTCGTGGGGAGGGTTTTTCTGTGTCTGGGGCAAATGTCCGGCGGAGGGAACTCCGGCCTCTCCCAGCGGTTAGCGTCCTGATAGGCAAGCACTGAGGAGACACTCGATGTCCAACAAAGCCCCCCTCAGCATCCCGCATGGCGCTGGTGTGTTGATCGCGGATGGGCGCAAGGCGTTGATCCTGCGCAACACCGGCTCGCCCATGGCGCCCAAATTCGAAACCATCCAGGCGATCGAGAGCAGCGAGACGCGGGAGACGCATGAGATCGGCACCGACCGGCCGGGCCGCGTCCATGAAAGCTCCACCACGCGGCGCTCGGCCATGGAGCAGACCGACTTTCACACACAGGCGGAACAGCGCTTCGCCGGCCTGGTGGCGGAGGCGGTGCAGGTCCAGCATGGCCAGGGCGCCTTTGCCACGCTGGTGCTGGTGGCCGCGCCGCGCACGCTGGCGGTGCTGCGCAACGAACTGAGCAACGCGGTCCAGGCCGCCGTGGTCGGTGAACTGGCCAAGGACCTGACCAACCATCCGCTGCCCGAAATCGAGAAGCTGCTCGCCGCCTAGGGCCCAAGGCGCCATGGGTCGAGCATGGGCACAAGCGCGCGGTCCATGTTGGTGATCGCGCGATGTGTGACCTGCTGGAAGGCCCAGTTGCGCTCGGTGGACGAAGGCAGTCCGACCATAACCAGCGAACATCGCGCCTCGCCCCTGACCGGAGGTTGCGGCTGGCGGGCAGGTGAGGACAGCTCGGCCACGTAGACAAGCCGGGCTTCGAAGCGCGCGGCGGGCGGGATGCCGTCGCCCTCCGGCAGGGGCTGTTCATCCAGCGCGGCCCCGGCAATCGCAAAGCGTGCATGCCCCGCTGAACCCCCGGCCAGAAGGCGTTGCTGCAAGTGCAGGAGCGCGGCTTGCGCCAGCGCCATGCCCGCCGGCCCGACACGGGCAATGTCGGTCTCGATCTCGACCAACCGGACGTCGAGACGAATGGCGTCTGGTTCGGGCGTCGGGCAGGTTGCCGCCGGCAACTGCGGTGCGGCACAGCCCGCGCCACACAGGAGCCAAAGGGCCAGCAGGGCGTTTGCCTTCATGCGCATGGCGTTCTCTTCCCCGCGGCCGGACAAACACGGCGCAGACCACAGCATCCTGCCCGTACCCCTTCCGCTGGTTTGACGCCCGACACACCGCCGCACCTTGACTTTTCTCAAGTCGAACCCGGCACGGCCATGTTCGACTGCCATCTACCCACGGCGCTGCCGCCGCGAAGCCCTCCCACAAAGGAATTCACCCATGACAAAGAAACCCCATGAAGGCGTGCCGCATGGCGCCGGCCTTGTCGTCGCCGATGGCCGCAGCGCCTTCATCCTGCGCAACGATGGCACCGCCACGCTGCCGAAATTCGCGCTGGTGGAGGAAATGCACCAGGGCCACACGCCGGGGTCCGGCGGCGACCACACCGGCGGCGGCGCCCGCCCCGCCGCGGTGGAGCAGGCCGACAACAACACCCGCGCCGAACAGCATTTCAACCAGGTGGTCGCCGAGGCGGTCCACCGGCTGCACACCGCCGGCACCTTCCCCTCCTTCGTGCTGGTGGCCGATCCGCGCACCCTGGCCGTGCTGCGCGATGCCCTGCCCAAGCCGGTGCAGGCCGCCGTGGTCAGCGAGATCGCCAAGGACCTGACCAAGCACCCGATCAAGGAGATGGAGCGGCTGCTTGCGGGCTAGCGGCGAGAGCGGCCATGCGCCAAACGACAGGATCGTGACGCCCGTCACAACCAAAGGCTGAAGATCTTGATCAGGATCAACCCGCAACAGGCGACCGGGGGGTAGCTTCCCCCATCGCTCCTGTCTCGCGATGCCTGGTCCAGGGTTCAGTTCATGTCTCCCCCGCTTGTTGTCACCGGCCGTGTCGTGCAATGCCTGCGCGTGCTGCGCTTTGTCCGGGTCGAACTGACCGACGGCCGCATGTCCTTTCTCTACGTCCATGACGGCGAGGTGGCGGCGGGCGATGACCTGTTCGGCGAAGACCTGGTCTTCATCGGCCGCGGCCGCGCCACCAACCTGACACGTGGCGATTCGCTGGCCATCGAGGTCACGCATGTGCTGGAACGCGGCGAAGTGCCCGGCCTGCATGAGACCCTGCTGCTGGGCTGAAGGCCGCGGCTGCCTGGGTGTGTGATCCACCTTTCGAGACGGCGCTGCGCGCCTCCTCAGGGTGAGGGTGGTGGGGGAGCGAGCCGCACGGGCGGCGCGTCAGGCCTTGTCGAGCGGCTTTCGCGACGCCGCCGGCGTGCCGGGGCCATAGAGCGCGTCGGCGCGCTTCTCGAAGGCGCTGACCATGCGGTGCACGGCTTCGCCGAACACCACGCCGATCAGACCCTGCAGCAGGCGCGAGCGGAATTCGAAATCGACATAGAAGTCGATC
>CAXNFA010000324.1:0-3324 GCA_964201105.1 Alphaproteobacteria bacterium
ATTGGGCCGGAGTCGCGATCCGAGAACAACGCGTTGAAACGGACCACGTCGCCTGGCCCAATGAGAACCGCCGCAGGATCTTGCACGCGCAGATCAACAACCTGTCGAACGCTTGCTGGGGCCGCAGCGCCCTGCATCGAAAAGCGCGAGAGCTCGACACGCTGCAAATCTGCCTCACGCGTCAAGCCGCCAGCGATGGCTGCAACCGAGTCGAGACTCGTCTCTGGCACGAGTGGATACACCCCGGGACGGCGAACTTCGCCTGTCACGTTCACGCTGTGCTCAAGAACAAAAGAGAGAAGATCGGGATTTCGTTCGAATATTTCCGGACATTCATCGGCCGCCGCGACCAACCGACCCTGATTTGCAACCTGCCGGGGTTCCTCGGTGCCGACGATCGCATTCGCAAAGCGACCGTCTCGGGTTTCATAAACAAGCTTCCGCAACGCTATGGCACTTCGGCACTCCTGCCCGGATCGCTTTTGTGCTTGCGGGGCCATGGCGGCCTGCTCGCCCTTCCGTGCTTCGCCCTCCTGGGGATTCCCAGACAATGCCTGATCACCACCCGTGGACCCGCCGAATTCTCCCGCAAGCGATTCCAAGCGACTGAGGGTGGCTGACTGTGGCTGGGGAGCAGGCGCACTTGAGGAAACCTGTTCCGGGGCGCGCGCTGGCGGCACCTGATCGCCTTGACTTGCAAGGCTGCCATCTCTGCGGTCGCCAATAATGGTCTGGATCGTCCGAGAGGAAAGATACCGCACGTCGCGGTCGGCGAGAACGATCAGTTCATCTCCATCGCGGAGCTGATAGTCCTCCTGACCCTCCAGAATGCGACGAAGGTTCAGCGCAAAATAGCGCCGTGACAACGTTTGTGCATCTGACGTCGAAAGCACCGCAAATGAGAGATAGGCATTCTCCCTGAAGGCGTTGGCATCCTGGATCAGGCCTCCGATGGTCGATACCGACTGCAAGGAACGGCGGCCGGCTACACGAACATCGCCCGCCAGCCCTACAGACCCCAGTTGAATGTCCGCGCCACGACCGACGACGACAATGTCGCCCGGGGTCACCCTGAAGTTTAGCGAGTCCAGTTGGGTTACAATTTCGCGGCCCTGCGGATCAAAGCTTATTCGCGTGTACTTGGCACCAGCCGGTCGAATTGATCCGCCAGACAGCGCCAGCGCATCTACCGCCGTTATCGCACTCGCCGAGGCAGGCAGTTCATAGACAGCTGGCCGCTTGACATCACCCGCTATTGCAATCGTGGGTCCGAGCGTTGGCACAACGACCCGGTCACCCTCACGCAGACTGAGATCAGGATTGTTCGCATTCCCCATAAGCAGATCATACAGATCGACGGGAACGGCTCGGTCGCCACGCATTACGCGCACCTGCCGGAGACTGCCGGTCTTCTTCAGTCCTCCGGCTGAGGCGAGAGCATCCAGAATCGAAGACAACCCCGTCACTTGCTGTATGCCCGGTCTTGCCACCTCACCTAGAACGACAACAGAGAACTGACGAACTTGGCCCAGAGACGCATACGCTTCGGTACCGATGAAAGCCGAGTTAACTCGAGTGGACAGTTCACGCTGAAACTGCGACATGGTAAGACCAATAGCAGGAATGGCCCCCAGGCGAGGAATTGTCATTCGTCCTTCGCGGTCGACACGCAGGCGCTGCGTCATCGACTCCTGGCCAAGCATCGTGATGACCAACTCATCGCCAATACCGAGACGATAGTTGTCAGATATTGCGCCGTTGAACGGCTCGTTCGTGGTGTAAATGCCTTGAAACAGGTCGTACCCAAACTGGAAAATCAGCTCTCGAACGCGGCGGCAGTAGTCTTTCTCAATGTTTGAGAACAAGGTGATGAGGGCAATGGAGTCACGTTCGCTTTCTTGCAGGGTGTCCGTGCAGTAGCGTTGTGCGAGAGCTTTTTGTGTCGGAGAAAGATCCACTTGAACAGGGCGCAACAGACGCTCTTGCCCAGATTGCAACCCTTGCGTTCGGGACTGATCGAGCGACTGCCCTTGATTCGACATGCCTGGAAACCCGCCACGCTCTTGCATGACGCGGAGACCTTCGATCAATCCTCCAAGAGAGCTCGAATCGACGTTGCGTTGCTGCGCGTTGGCTGGCGCCAAGAATACGGACAGAATGATCGACAGGATCGACCCTGCTGTCCAAAATACAGAACGCTTTCCGCGACTTGCGGGTCTGACGGTCGCACGCAAAACTTGTGACAAGAAAGAAATCATAATGGAGGGTCCAGCCATAAGCCGTCGTCGGTTGTTGCTCGCCACGATGGCGGCCGGCCTTGCCGGCTGCGGAGAAAGTCCCTTGGGCACAACAGTGCTTGAGGCTTATCGACTTACCGTTTCCGGCCACCCAAGTGTGCCGATCGAGCGTGCCAATATTGCGAAAATACCATACGCGTCAATGGCCGCAAAGATTGGCAAAGGGCCCCGATCAATCTTGATCCTCTGGCAGGACAATAGCGGGGAAGAGCTTTGGCTGTCGGCGGACAATTCGGCCTTGGTACTCCGCAGGGGTCGCGTCATTCGGACGGCAGGATTGCCGGAGTTGCTGCGGGGGACCGACACCTATGTTCCAGATCCCGTGGGATTGGGACTGCACGAGGTCGAGAACCGCTATCCTTTCGTGCGCACGATCGATCTGGAAACCAGCAACAGGGAAAGCATAGCCCTTGATTCTCGTTTCGAGCTAGTGGGACCGGTGGAGATCGAGATCGCGGACCTGCGCTTCGAAACAATTCTGCTGCGCGAAAATTGCCGGGCGCGCACAGCGAATTGGTCTTTTACAAACCTTTTCTGGGTAGATCCTGCTGATGGCTTCGTATGGAAGTCCGTGCAGCATATCGCCCGCGGCTTCCCCCCCATCGAGATCGAGATACTTAAGCCGCCAGCCTGATCCAGGCGTCAATCATCCGAATCAGACGCAAAAAAAGGGCGACCCGACGGTCGCCCTTTTTCGAGACTACGAAACTTAGTTCGATGTCGTCGTCGCGGTGGTCGTCGTGGTGGTCACGGCCGCCGGCGTATCGTCGCTCGACGAAGCCGCAACAGCGACCGCAGCCGCTGCAGCGACCGCAACACCCGCCGCAATGGCGCCTGCCGCCAGACCGCCTGCCGCACCGGCACCGGCAGCGCCACCCGCTGCACCGCTGGCGCCCGCGCCGCCCGAACCCTGAGCCTGACCGGCAGCCGCGCCCTGGCCCGACTTGAAGACCTGAGACTGCTTCTGCCCCATGTCTGCCGCGAGCGTCACGCCCGAGGTACCCGCGAGGATAGCAATGGCGCTCAC
>CAXNFA010000325.1:0-3323 GCA_964201105.1 Alphaproteobacteria bacterium
GAACTGTTTTCGATGATGGAAGTCTTCCCGGAAACGGAAGCCCACGCCATCGACGTCGGCGCGCCGATGCTGCGCTATGCCCATGCCCGCGCCGAAGCGATGGGCAAAAAGGTGCATTTCGCGCAGATGAACGCCGAGACGCTCGACTATCCCGACAATCACTTCGACCTCGTGACGTCGAGTTTCTTCTTCCACGAGATCAGCGTGAAGTCGTCGAAGAAGATCCTGCAGGAGGTCTATCGCGTGCTGAAGCCCGGCGGCTTGATGATCAACCAGGAGCTGCCGCCGACGTCGGTCACGCCGAACCCCTATGACGACTTCATCCACGACTGGGATGCCTATTACAACAACGAGCCCTTCTACTTTGCCTTCCGCCATCAGGACCTGACGAAACTGTTCACCGACGCAGGCTTCAAGAAGGACAAGTATCTGCAGTTCAAGGCGCCAAACTACGGCACCTGGCCGGATGGCCTGTTCGAGGCCTGCGTGCGCGGCGAAGCCGTGCCGCCGGAAGTGTCGAACGGCCAGGCCTGGTTCTCCTTCGGCGCCTGGAAGTAAGACAGCTTCCCCAGCGATACCAGCGGGCCGGCATGTCCGGCCCGCTTTCTTTCCACCACCCCCCATCTCACGAAAGGATCACCCATGGCAGCGCCGGTTACATTGCCGCGCCGGTCGAAAGGACCGAAACCGCAATTCTTCCGCGACCCCGCGCTTGACCACCTGCTCGCCATGGTGGTCGCCCTGACCGCCGAACTGTCGGTCGCCATCGAACGTCATGATTCGCTGGAACGCCTGCTCGACAAGCAGGGCGTCGTGAAGCGCAAGGCGATCGAGGCCTTCCGTCCGGACGAGGCAATCGAGGCGGAACGCTTCAAGGTGCGCGACGACCTGATCGGCCGCGTCTTCCACATCCTCCACGAGCAGGCGGAAATCGCCCAGACGATGGGCAAGTCGGCCCGTTCCGCAAAGCTTTCCTATGTCGCCGACGACCGCGGCGCGGTGCTGGGCGGTTCGGACGACCCGGCCACGCTGCGCATCAACGCGGCGGCCTCGAACCGGCCGGTGCCGGCGGGCGTCAAGGCGGCGATGAAGAAGAAGCCGGCGGGGAAAAAGGCGCCCGCGAAGAAAGCGGCAAAGCCCGCGAAGAAGGTGGCAAAGCCCGCAAGGAAAGCCGCCAGGCCCGCCGCGAAAAAGGCAGCGGTGAAGAAGCCAGCCGCCCGCAAGGCGGTGGCAAAGGCGAAAAAGAAGTCCCGCCGCTAGAGCATCACCTCAGCTCAGCGTTCCCGTATCCGCCCGTCAATGCGGGCGGATACGGTCTTCTGCGCGACGATATGGTCCATCAGGACCGTGGCAAGCAGCTTGCCCGCCTTTTCATCGACTACCTTTGGGACATCGCGGAAAACGGCATAGCCGTCACCTCCACGCGCGAGAAAATCATTCGTCGCGAGCGTATAGCTGGCTGCCGGGTCGAGCGGCTTGCCGTTCACCGTCACGCTGCCCACGCGTTCGCCGCGTTTTGCCTTCGGGTCATGGTCGAAGACGATGCCCGACACCTGCGGGAAGCGGCCTGCGCCTTCCTCGACATAGCCGACGCCGTTTTCCAGCGCCGCGCGCAGCTGCGCGCCGGTTACGCGCAGCACCACGGCAATGTTCCCGAAGGGCAGTTCTGACAGGATGTCGCGCCGGGTGATGGCATGGCCGGCGGGATAGGTCTTGTCGGCGCGGAAGCCGCCGCCGTTGGTCAACGCCACATCGGCACCGGTCGCTGCGCGCATCGCATCCGCCAGCAGGTTGCCAAAGGCGGTTTCGCGCCGGCGCATGTTGGCGTGGCGGCTGTCGAATTCACCGTCTGCCGTGCCGATCTGCAGGTTGAGCGAGGAATCGAGCTTCGCACCATAGGCCGCAACCTGGGCCGCCAGCGCCGCGTCGGGCGTCGCGCCCGCGGTGGAAACCAGGCGCGGTTCCGGCCGCCAGCTGACGATGTCGCGGTCGCCGCTTCTCCGTTTCGACAGATGGATATCCATCACGGCGAGGAATTGAAGGTTGGCGCCCGCCTCCATCGCCGCCTGCTTGCCATCGTAGTAGACGAAGCCAATGTGGTCGTCACCGGACAGGCATATATCGACCTCGGGCACCGCACGGAGCAACGCGAGTTCCGCGCCATAATTCAGGTGGCACAGGCCGACGACAAGGTCGGCACCCAGGGCCCGCAAGGCGCGCGCCTCGCGCCGTGCCGCTTCCTCTGCGCTGGCGAAGGTGATCGTGGGACCAGCTGAGGTTGTTTCGCGCGACCGTTCGGTAATGACCCCGAAAAAGCCGAGGCGATAGCCGGCCATCTCGCGCATGAAGGACGGCTTCAGTCCGGCCATCGTCTGGCCATTCTCGATGATGTTTGCGCCGAGCCAGGGATATGTCGCTTCGGCGATGCGCGCCTTCGCCTCGTCGGGGCCGAAGTCGAATTCATGGTTTCCGGGCACCGCGACCTCGACGCCCATGGCCGAGGTCAGCGCCACCATATGCGCGCCCTTGTCGAAACTGGACATCAGCGACGGGGAGAACATGTCGCCGCCAAAGGTCAGGATCGTGTTGGGGTTATCCGCGCGCAGGCGCCGGATCAGCGTCATCGCCTCGGCGACACCGCCCGACCCGTCGCGCGGGCCCATCTGGTCGGTGTCGTTGAAATGCACGATTGTGATGCGGGCCGGTGCGGTTTGCGCCTGTGCGCCCGCGATGTTGAGCAGCAGGGTAGCGGCAAGGGCGGCGCAACGAATGAATGGATGCATGGCGAACCTCCGGCAGTTAACTGCCATTAAAGAGGCACCATGTTACGGTTGATCGCATGCCCGGAACGGCAAGGGCCGCATCCTGTCGGATGCGGCCCCCGCGCGGTCCAAGTTTTTCTGCTGCGGTTACATCGCCGGCAGGATGGCGATGTCCCACACCGTGCCGGTGACGCCGGCGATCTTGGCGGCTTCCGTCGCCTTGCCAGTGGCGAGATCGACGCTGTAGAGCGTGTCGCCGATCATCATCCAGCCCGCATTACCACCCTTGCCGTCGGCGGCGATGTCGAAGGCAGCCTGGCCGGTCTTCGCGCCATGCTTGCCGATGGCGTTGAGCACGCCGTCATTCGGCGGCGCCTGGCGGATCAGCCCGCCGATGGTGCCGTCGATGTTGAGCAGCGTCGTCTCCGTCGTGCCCTTGAAGGAGTTGGTATAGGCGCCGGCGACGATGTTGGGCTTCTCGCCCTTGTGCATGTCGGTGTCGGCATATTTCAGGTCGCCATCCTTGGTGACCTTGCCGTCGTCGACATTGGCGCGCAGGTT
>CAXNFA010000326.1:0-3318 GCA_964201105.1 Alphaproteobacteria bacterium
CACCGGCCCGGGCACGCCATGCGGCGAATACATGCGCCGCTTCTGGCAGCCGGTGGCGATGTCGTCCGAGTTGAAGGACGTCCCGCTCGCCGTGCGCCTGCTGGGTGAAGACCTCGTGCTGTTCCGTGCCGGAAATGGCAAGGTCGGCCTGCTCGACCGCCATTGCAGCCATCGCGGCACGTCGCTGGAATTCGGCCGGCTGGAGCAGGATGGCCTGCGCTGCTGCTACCACGGCTGGCTCTATGACGTGGACGGAACGATCCTGGAAACCCCCGGCGAAGCGAACCCGAAGGCGCTGTGCGGCCGCATCTTCCACGGCGCCTATCCGTTGCACGAATTCCAGGGCCTGATCTTCGCCTATATGGGCCCGCCGGAGAAAAAGCCGCCCTTCCCGCATTTCGACATCTTCGACCTGCCGGGCGACCGGCTTGTGCCCTATGCCATCAATACGCCCTGCAACTGGCTGCAGGTGCATGAGAATGCTGTCGATCCGGCGCATGGCGTCTTCCTGCACACCATCATCTCGGGCACGCAATTCTCCACCCAGTTCGCCAAGGTGCCGCTGATGGAGTTTCACGAAAGCCCCGGCGGCATGTTCTGCGTCTCGACGCGCCGCGTTGATGATCGCGTCTGGATTCGCATCAACGACGCGCTTCAACCCAACCTGATGCGCTTCGCCTATGCCTGGGAGGAGGCGGAGCGCGTGCTGCTGTTCGGCCGCGGCAGCGGCACGAAATGGACCGTGCCGCTCGACGACACCAACTGCCGCACCATCGGCTGGCGCCATTTCGGCGACCTGTCGGACCCGCGCGGGATCGGCAACGAGACCGAAGTTGGTCTGGAGAGCGTGGACTTCATGGGCCAGACCGCCGACCGGCCCTATGACGAGCGCCAGCGCATTCCGGGCGATTTCGACGCCCAGGTTTCGCAGCGCCCCATCGCCGTCCATGCGCGTGAGCATCTTGTGTCCAGCGATGGCGGTGTGAGCCTGGTCCGCAAGCTCTTGCGCAAGGGGGTTCGCGAACTTGCTGCCGGCAACGACCCCGTGGCGCTCGATGTCTTCGCCGATGGCGTGGTTTCGACGCTGGGCGGCGATACGGTGGTGGTGGCTCCGCCGCAGCCGGGTATGGACGACAAGCGGCTGATGCAGGAGGTGACTGCCCGCGTTATTGCCATCCTGACGGATCCCGCGAACGGGCAGGGCGAGGCGCGCCGTGCCCGCGTGCGGGAACGACTGGCGAAAGCCTTTCCCGGCTAATGGGGAACGCTTAGGCTGGGCGCCGTTTCAGGGAGGACTTTGGACGTGAAACTGTTCTTTACGCCGCTTCCCGGCTATTCGCAGCGTGTCGAGATCGTCGCGCGCGAGGCCGGTGTCTACGACAGGATCGAGATCATCCCGACGAATCCCTTCGAATCCCCCGAAGCCCTGGTCGCGGCCAACCCGCTCAGCAAGGTGCCGACGCTGGTGCGCGACGATGGCGTGCCGATGTTTGGCGGCCCGGTCATCTACGAGTATCTCGATTCCTTCAACAAGGGCACGAAGCTTTACCCGGCCGAGCCCAACGCGCGTTGGGAAGCCCTGCGCATCTTCGGCCTGGGCGAAGGCATGTTCGACGCCGCCGACCTGCGCGTGGTGGAACTGCGCCGCGAGGAAGGGCAAAAGTCCCAGGACTGGATCGCCCGCTACCAGCGTGCGGTGGATCGCAGCCTCGACCGCCTGAACGAGGAAGCGAAGAAATTCACGAGTTTCCACATCGGCCATATCTCGGTCGCGGGCGCGCTGATGTGGTTCGACTATCTGAAGGCCGCCGGCCGCGGCGACCAGACGCCCTGGCGTCCCAATCGTCCGGTGCTCGCCGCCTGGTATGAGGAAGCGATCAAGCGCCCTTCCTTCAAGAAGGACTGAGCTTCGGCGCTCGTGCCGCGTTCACGCAAAAATGGCTTGCGGCCGAACCGTCGCAGGCCATTTTCTTGTGTCATGCGCATATCAGTCCTGTCCGTCTGCACCGCACTCGTTGCGGTGCTCCTCCTTGTGGCGCCGGCCTATGCCGTCGTCGAAAATCTCAACAAGCCCTGGCCCTACGGCGCGACGCTGAATGGCGGTAGCGGGCAGGCCGTGGCTTTCCCGAGCGAAAGTCCCTTCAGTCTGTCGGGCGGGGAAGAGGGGGCGGCCCCGCCGCCTGCCACGGCACAGGGCACGCTGTTCCTGCCGCCCGGCACATCGCGGGACCGGCCGGTGCCCGCCGTTATTCTGCTGCATGGCTCCGCCGGCGTGCTGTCGGCGCGGGAAATGACCTATGGGCGCCAGTTCGCGGCCATGGGCATCGCTGCCCTGGTGGTCGATTCCTTTGCCGCACGGCGCAGCATGGGCACTGGCTTCATCGACCGTCTGATGAATATCACCGAAGCCATGCTGATCGCCGATGCCTATGCGGGCCTGCGCTATCTCGCGGCACGTGGCGATGTCGATGCGTCCCGCGTCGTGCTGACGGGCTTCTCCTATGGCGGCATGGCGACCACCTATGCGCTCTACGACCAGGTGGCGCAGCGTTTCGGCCCCGAAGGGCTGCGATTTGCCGGCCACGTCGCCTTCTATGGGCCCTGCATCGTGCGCTTCAGCAACTCGAAAACGACCGGCGCCCCGCTGCTTATGCTCTATGGCACCGGCGATGCCATCGTCGATCCCGACCGCTGCGCGCAGGTGGAGAGCGACCTGGAAAAGGGCGGCTCGCAGGTCGACCGCATCGCCTATGACGGCGCCTATCACCAGTGGGACGGCGGGCGCGGCGGGCCGCGCAAGATCGGGCGCAACCTTGCCCCCTGCCAGTTCCGCGTGCTGGAAAGCGGCACGGTGCTGGAGGCGCGCACCTACCTGCCAATGACCAATCCCTTCTCGCGAAAGATCATGCTGGGCCTCTGCTCCGACAGTGAAGGCTACATGATGGGGGCCGACGACGACGTCCGGCTCAAGTCCAACGCTGACTTCGGGCGCTTCCTGTCGGACGTCTTCAGCCGTGACACCAAGCGGGTGGAGGCGCCCCGCTAGCGTTGCCCGGGCAAAGCGGTTAGGAACAGGCATGTCTTCCGAGTCCAGAATCCCCGGCATCGCCGCTGGCGATGAGCCTGTCGATGAAGTCGTCAACCTGCGCGGCCTGCAGCCTGTGGTCGCCATCGCTACGCTGGGTGTCCGCTTGCGTGACACGGCGACGGCGGGCAAAACCTTGTTGATCCAGCTCGATCCGCCGCAGACCCCCGGTGCGCCAACCTTGTTCCGCCCGATCGGCGAGTATCTGCGCGACGCCATAGCGGAAGGATTCC
>CAXNFA010000327.1:0-3308 GCA_964201105.1 Alphaproteobacteria bacterium
GTGGTCGATCAGGCCCGAGCCGCCCCAGCTGGGGTGCGCGGGTGCGGTGAAGATCGCGTCGTCGATGACATATTCCCACGAGCCCACGAAGCGCCGGCGCGACACGACCTGCGCGGCGAGCGCATGGCGCTTGCCGCCGCCAGCGGTGAAGACGATGGGATCGCCGACATTGACTGGACCCGAATTGCCGAATTCCACCGACGGCAGCTTTTCGCGCGTCAGCAGCTGCACCAGGCCAAAGCCGGTTTCGTGGTCATAGCCCGCGACATGACCCTGGATGGCGCGGCCGTCGCTGGTCAGCGCCCAGACCGAATCGGCCTCCGTCACGAGATAGCCGATGGTCAAGACAAGCCCGTCGCCGATCAGCATGCCGTTGCCGGTGCGTTCGGTACCAAGCATGGGTGCCGTGAAGGCGTCTTCCGGCGCGGTGACCCGCAGGGTCACGGCCGCACGCAGCACGGGATCTAGTTCGAAGGAGAGCTCGTCGCGTTTCGGCTGCGCGGCGGCGGGAATCTCCCAGTCCTTCTGTTCGGCCATTGGCATTCCTGTCCGGCACACGCTTGCCGGGGCAACCTGCCTATTTAGGCAAGAATCCGCCCGGCGACAACCGCACGATCCTGTCGGCGGATTTCAGGATTTTTTGCCCGGACCGGCCACGGCTGGCCCGGCGAGCGCGCCGGTCATCAGATTGAGCATGGCGCCGCCCAGATCGGTCTCGAGGTCGGCAATGCCATCCTGGCCGAGGCAGCCGTCGAGCTGGCGCTCAATCAGCAGGGTGGCAAAGCCATGGACCGCCGACCAGGCCAGCGCGAGCGAGGGCATTGGCTTTTGGTCTGGCCGATGCTCTGCCAGCACCCGCGCCATGGTGGCCTGCAGGACACCGAAGGCTGCCCCGCCGGCCCGTTGCAGATTCGGCGACGCAACACCGATGCCATCCTGGCGGAACATGATCTGGAACAGGGCCCGGTTTTGCACCGCAAAGGCAATATAGCCACGGCCGATGGCATCGAGCTGGGCGAGAGAGCCGGGCCCTGACTGGACGCGACGGGTTTCCATCGCATCCGTCATCCGGTCGAAGCCCACCGCCGCCAGTTCCGCGAGAAAGCCCGCCGCGTCGCCGAAATGGTGAGCGGGCGCCGCATGGGAAACGCCAGCCCGGCGGGCGCATTCCCGCAGGGTGAAGCCCGCCGCCCCGCGCTCGCTCAGAACATCCTCTCCCGCGCGCAGAAGTGCCTCGCGCAGGTCGCCATGGTGATAGCGGTCAGCCGTCTTGATCGTCATGGCAGGAGAATTCAGCGCCCACCTGACGATGTCAAGATTGGACTTGACAGTGTCTAGATGGGTTGGGTTTAATATCTAGACACTGACTAGATGAGGTCGTCATGTCCTTCGAAACCCTGTTCTCCATCGCCAATGGCGTCGCGATGCTGGGCTGGCTCGCCCTGATCTTCCTGCCCGGCCGACCGTGGGTCCGCGAAAGCCTGTGCGGCCTGGTCATTCCGGGCCTGCTGGCGGTGGCCTATCTGGTGCTGCTAGCCACTTTCATGCCGGGGGCGGAAGGCGGCTTCGACAGCCTGGCCGCCGTCGCGAAGCTGTTCGAGCAGCCAGCCCTGCTGTTGGCCGGCTGGATTCACTATCTCGCCTTCGATCTTTTTGTCGGCGCCTGGATTGCCCGCGAAGGGCAACGGGCGGGCGTGCCGCACCTCGCCCTGCTGCCCGCGTTCCTCCTGACCTTCCTGGCCGGACCGGTCGGCTTCCTCGTCTTCCTGGCTACGCGCCGGATCTTCTCCCACCAGCCGATGGAGGCCCTGTCATGAGCCTGACCACCCTGCCCGCTCGCGCGGAATCGCTGTCATCGCGTGTCGTTCACGACCTGATCGAAAGGCAACCATTGCTGGCGCGCACGGCGCTGGCGATGCTCGTGCTTGCCATCCCGGTGGCCGTGCTGACGCTGGTCGATCCCCGTTTGTTTCAGGGCGTCAGCGTCTGGACCAAGCCGTTCAAATTTCTTGTCTCCACCGCGTTCTTCCTCGGCACGCTCGCCTGGTTCTATGCCCTGCTGCCTGAGGATGTGCGGCGGGGACGCAGCGCACGGTGGCTGGCAGCCATCGCCGTGGCCACGGCGGTCTTCGAAGTGGCCTACATCACGGTGCAGGGCGCACGGGGCGAAGCCTCGCATTTCAACACCGCCACGCCATTCCCCGCGGCGATGTTCTCGCTAATGGGGGCTGCCGCCGTGGTTCTGGCGGCCTGCAGCCCATGGCTGGCGGTGCTGATCGCACGCCACAACCGGACGGCACCGCCTGTCTATCGCCATGCCGTCCTGCTGGGCCTGTGGCTGACCTTCGGGCTGGGCGCCATCGCCGGCATGTATCTCGGCAGCCACGGCACGCATTGGGTGGGCGGCACCGCAAGCGATGCGGGCGGCCTGCCGCTGTTCGGCTGGTCACGCGATGGTGGCGACCTGCGCATCGCGCATTTCCTTGGCATCCACGCGATGCAGATCCTGCCGCTGCTGGGCTGGTGGTTGCGCGACCGGGTTCAGGGCGGCCGCGCCCTTGTGACGGTGGCGGCGGCGCTGCTCAGCGTCGTAACGGTCGGCGTCTTCGTCCAGGCCTTGCTCGGGCAGCCGCTGATCTAGCGGCGGCGGCATTACCGGTCGAGAAAATCGCGCACCGCAGTGCGTTCCTGCGCGAGGCGCTGGTCGATCGCCTCGGGCTCCAGGCCCAGGCTTTCGAGCACGCGGCCTGCCAGCTGCAGGCTGGCCTCCACTGCCTCCAGCACCACGCCAGTGGCACCCAGCGCCCGCACCGCCGCGGCGTGGCGTGCATCGCGCGCGCGCACGAAGATCGGCAGTTCCGGCCATTCCGCGCGGGCAGAGCGCACGGTTTCCATGCTGAGCCCGGGATCATCCATCGTGACCACCAACACCGCCGCCTTGTCGGTACCGGCGCTGCGCAGCAATTCGATCCGGCTGGCATTGCCAAAATACACAGGCAAGCCGGCGCGATAGAGGCCATCGACATTGGCCGGATCGGCGTCGATGGCGAGATACGCCATGCCCTCTTCCTCCAGCGCGTGCGACAGCATCTTGCCGACACGTCCGAAACCGGCAATCACCACATGCCCGGACAGCGCCTCCGGTTCTTCCTGGTTTTTCTCCGCGTCGCGCACAACCAGGCGGTCGCCGAAGCGCTGTGCGAAGCCCGCGATCAAGGGCGTCGCCACCATGGTCAGACTGGTCACCACCAGCATGAATTGCCCGGTGGCCGAGGGAATTGCGTTGGCAGCGATGGCAAGGCCCAGAA
>CAXNFA010000328.1:0-3305 GCA_964201105.1 Alphaproteobacteria bacterium
AGCACCACCGCCGGCGAGGCATGCATGCTCATCGAATCGGTGCGCGTGTGGCAGCTGAGGCAGCCTTCGCTCTTCAGCGCCGCCTGCTCGGGCAGCTGCGCGCGCGGCGACGGCGGCGCGGTGACATGGTCGATATGGCGCGGATGCTCGCCTTCGGCGGCGCCGGCCGGGGCCGCCACGAGCATCGCGAGCGCGAGAAGCGCACCGCCGATCAGGGTGGGCAGGCGGGACACGGCCATCAGAAGGTCAGGATGCCGTTGAACAGGATCGAATAGAGGAACTCGTCGTCGCCATTCTGCTGCGTCGCGAAGAGGTCCTTGAAGCCCGGTCCCGGCTTCAGCACCGCGCCCGACAGGCGCAGCACGATGTTCTGGATGAAGAGCGGGCGGTAGATGAAGGCGGCCGAGAGATCGAGGCCGATCTCCTCGTCGATCTGGCCCTGGTTGCGCAGCACCTCGAGGTTCGAGGTGTCGGCGAAATAGAGCTGGTTGATGTTGGTCGACAGCCGCAGCTCCGGCGTCAGGTCGAAGTCGGTGCCGAAGCCGATCAGCGTGATGCCGGGGTTGTTGAAGTTCGACTGGCCGTGCTCCTTGCTGGTGCGCAGCTCGGTCAGCACGCCGTTGCGCTGCGTCAGCGCCACGCCACCGCCGCCAATGAGGGGAATGCCCTGGCGGATCCAGTAGCTGGTATCGCCGCCGGCAAATTGCGGATTCTCGAAGATCGCCGCGAAGCCTTCGGAATTGTCGTCGAAGGGGTCGCTGTCGCCCGAGGCATGCAGGAAGGAGCCGCGGACGCGCACCCAGTCGAAGTCGATCGACGGCTCGGCGGCGACGAAATAGGCGCTGATGTTCGAGGCGAAGCCCGCCGCCGAGTTGGCGATCTGGTTGTGCGAATCCTTGCCGAAGGCGTAGTAGCCCGACACGGTCAGCGCCGCGCGGCCGATGCGGCCGTCGCCGTTGTAGCCGAGATAGGTGACCTGGTAGCGGCGGAAGCGCTCGTCGCCGAGCGAGGCCGGACGCTCGAGGAAGTTGTTCTCGTTGTAGAAGAAGCGCTCGTCCTCGTTGTTGCGGTTGTGGACGACCGTGAACTGCGAGGTGTAGCCGAGGACCGGCAGGTCCTGGAAATAGATGTTCGCGAGATAGATGTCGTCGTTGCGGATGCGCTGGTTGACGTCGTTCAGGCCCGAGTTGGTGTCTTTGTCGAGGCGGCGGAAATAGGCCAGGTTGTACTGCACCAGGTTGTTGTCGCGCGTGCCGAACAGGCGGAAGCCAAGCTGGCTGTCCTGGAACAGGAAGCCACGGAAGTCCGACGAGAAGGGCTGGATGCCAGCGCGCAAGCTGTCGAAGTCATACCGGTTCGACACGTTGCGGATATGATAGTCGACAAAGGCTTCCTGCACGCCGACATGCTCGTCGTTGCGCACCGTTCCGTCGCGCAGGTCGCGGTTGACGATGCCGACCTCTTCCGTCTGCAGCCGGTTGTAGTTGATCACCGGCGTGAAGCGGAACTCGAGATCCTGCGGCTTGTAGGCCGTGTTGCCCTGGATGACCGACAGGCTGAGAATCAGGTTCTGGTTGAAGACCGTCTGCGTGCCGTCGCCGAACTGGTCGTTCTGGCCGGGCCGCTGCTGCCCGTTCGGGCTGATGCCCACCGGCAGCTTGCGCGGCTCGTAAACCGAATCCGAGATCGCGGCGAAGACGATGAACCAGTCGTCGGTGCCGAACACCGGGCGGTCGCCCTTCAGCGTGTTCTGGCCATAGGGATCGAACCAGCGCGAGCGGATGCCGATCGAATCGGCGAGGCGCCAGCGGTCCGGCACGGGGATGAATTCGCGCGGCAGGTTGGGCGACGGCGGGCCGACACGCTCAAGCTCTTCCGCCGTCGGCGGCGCGATGCGGTCGGCTTCGCGCGGGGGGCGCTGCGGGATGCGCTGGCTGGGCACGTCCTGCACCAGGATCAGCGGGCGCTGGCCGGCGATCTGCTCCTTGCCGGCCCAGGCCGGGCCGACAAGCGCCGGCAAGGCGGTCGCGGTGAAGGTCGCGGCGGTAGCGAGAAGGACAAGGCGGCGCATGGGACTACTTGCCGTCGCAGACATTGCGCTGCCGCGAGCCGATGAATGGCTTGAAGGGACAGGCGACATAGCGGAGACGGCCGCTGGTGAGGATGAGCTGGTCGACACGGCTGCCCGGCGGGGCGTTGCCAATGCCATTGCCCAGGGCAAGCCCGCCATTGTGAAGGCCAAGGAAGGAGATCATGTCGTCCTGGTCGATGCCGTCGCCCGACACGCCAATGGCGCCAATACGCTGGTTGTTGCGATAGATCGGCACGCCGCCCGGGAATATCTGCAACCCGTTCGCCAGCCGTGAGATGCCGGTGCCGGTGGCGGCCAGCGCGGTGCAACTGGCGTTGATGTCGTTGGCGTTGACGCCGTCAGCGAACAGGAGGTGGGCGGCAAGGTTGTCGATCACGAGGTCGAGCTGCAGGCCGGTGTTGAACGGGCTCCAGGTCGCGATCGGCACGCTGAGCGGACCGGTGCCGGCATAGTCGAGGCCGTCGGGCAGGAAGGGCCGCGCCAGGTTGCCGATGGAGCGGTCACCATAGGCAAAGCCATCGGCCAGCGCCGAGGGGCCCATGATGGCGCGGGTCTGCGTGACATAGCGGTTGATGGACACGCCATTCAGGTTGCTGCCGACGGCGGTGCCAAGCCCGGAGTTGAAGGTGCCGAGATTGGTCGCCGCGTCCGTCGCCGAGAAGAAGGCAACGCTGCGCGCCTTCTGCAGCGACACGTCGGTGCCGAAGACAGGGCCGTCGGCCGTGCGCGCAATGCCGAGGATGTTGCCATTGGCGTCGACGACCGAGACGGTGACCTGGATCGGGCTGGTCAGCGGGCGGCGGATCTGGGCGCGACCGGCGAGCGCGACGCGCAGCGCCTGGCCAAGGATGGTGGTGACTTCGTTCGCCGTCAGGCCGCCACCACCACCCGTCGCCGGGCTCACGCTGTTGCGCGGCGCAAAGCGCGGGTTTCCGGCGGCGTCAAAAAGGATGAAGACGGGCTGGCCGACGAAGTCGAAGGTGCCGGTGTTGTCCTGGGCGAAGCCCGACGCGATGGTGCCATAGGCCTGCCCCGCGACGATGGCGGCGGCGTTGTAGCCCGCCACGGCGACAAGATTGCCCGACACGCCGTTGATGGTGGCAAAGGCCGGCGCGGTCGTGGGGTTGGTCGCAAGCTGCGAGGGGTCGGCGTCGAGATAGCGCAGCGACTTGCCGTCGACGAAGATCTTGCTCGCGATGATGTCCGACGGCGG
>CAXNFA010000329.1:0-3291 GCA_964201105.1 Alphaproteobacteria bacterium
GCGGCGGCCGGCTCATGTATATGGGCGGCAACGGATTCTATTGGCGCATTGCCTACCACCCGACCGAACCTGGCATCATCGAGGTGCGCCGGCGTGAAGATGGAACCCGCGCCTGGCAAACTGAACCCGGCGAGGGCGACCACAGTTTCACAGGCGAGGTTGGCGGCATCTGGCGGCGCTTTGGTCGGGCGCCGCAACGTCTCGCCGGCACCGGCTTCGTCGCCCAGGGATTCGACTACTCGACCCACTTCGTGCGAACACCGGCGAGCCGCGATCCGCGGATCGCATGGGCCTTCGCTGGTATCGGACCCAATGAGCCGATTGGCGACTTTGGCTTGTCGGGCGGCGGGGCGGCCGGGCTGGAGATCGACGCCGCCGATACCGCGCTCGGCACGCCGCCGCATGCCCTGATCGTCGCCACCTCGGCACCATTATCGGATACCTACATGCTGGTGTCGGAGGAGGTGCCGGTGACTCTCCCGGACGTGGTCGGCAGCGCCAATCCGCGTGTCCGGGCCGACATCGTCTTCTTCGAGACGCCCAAGGGCGGTGCAGTGTTTTCGTTCTCATCGATTGCCTGGGCCGGGGCGTTGTCTCACAACAACTACCGCAACAATGTGGCGCGCCTGACCGGTAACGTCCTCAAACGGTTCGCGAGCTCAAAGCCGCTGTAAGGGTACTGACAAGTCAAGTGTCCAGGCCCAACGACGTCCCTCCAAATTTGGCGACATCAGGTGGCGACCGTCGCAGCTTCCACGCCCGGTAGGCAATTTCGAGGTCTTGGATAAGACCACAATAAGGGGATCAGCATCGTGGGCCGAGCGACAGCGCCGCCCAACAGCAACAGGAAACATGAAGATGCGTTTTGGCTCTGTGGATGTGCCCATGGGCCAAGTGCACTTTCGGCAATGACAAGCAGATGGCCGTGAGTGCCCGCAAGACAGCGGCGAACCTTCCAGCAATGTGACTTAACTTGTCAGTGCTGCCTAGCCCGCCAGGACGTCATCAGCGACAGGAACTATGGCGGCGAAATCTCGGCCTGCGTGATAGGGCGCACGTGCGAAGGTGGTCTGCGGATTTTCGACCGAGGTCACGTTCACGTAGAGCAGTGTTCGGCTGTTGGGCGAAATGTTCTGCGACGAGCCATGCACGATGTTGCAATGCATGATCAGGACGCTGCCTGCCCCGCCGGTGCCGACCTCGATGCCGTTTGCGTCGGACAGTTCCTTCAGCTTTGCGCTGCTGAGGCGCATGAGGACATTGCCGGTGGCATCCTTGTCGGGCTCGAACTCGTCGATAACGCCTTGGGTGTGTGAGCCCGGAATGTAGAGCAACGGGCCGTTGGTATGGTCCATGTCATCGATGAAGACCGCGATCATCAGCGCGCGCGGCTCCTTCAGGCCATCGACATTGCGCCATGTGGCGTAGTCCTGGTGCCAGTAGAATCCGCCGGTCCCGAGACCCTTGTTCACGTTGAGGCGCGACTGGTGGATGTAGACACCACTGCCGAGCAACTGCTCTGCGGGCTCGATCAGGCGGGGGTGACGGCAAACGGCGCCGAGGACATCGTCATATTCATGCGCGCCATGAACCATCCGGGCGGCCGAGCCGTTGGGTTCGGGTGTCACGTTGGGACCATTCGCGGCGGCGACACGATCGGCAGCGGCGCGCAGCTTGGCGATCTCAGCCGGCGTGAACAGCTCGGGCAGGAACAGGACCCCGGTCCGGCTGAAGTCATTGAACTGGGTCTGGGTCAGTTTCATGTTTGGCGGGCTCTCGTCGTCGGCGTACGCTGGTAGTGTCGGTGAAAATCTAGCATCGAGGCGGTCGGAGCCAAAGTGTTCAATACGACCACCCTTTTCCTCTACGTGGTGACGGTCATAGCCTGGGGAACGGCGTTCTTCGGCGCAAAGTTGCAGGCTGGCGTCGTGCCCCTGGAATGGTCGGTCGCCTATCGCTTCGCGCTGAGCGCGCCAGTGTTTTTCATCTTCGCGGCGGCAACCGGCCGGAGCCTCCGTTTCGGCTGGCGCGATCACATTGTGTTCGCCGCGCTTGGTCTGCTGCTGTTCTCGGTGCACTTCCTCGCGGTCTACGAATCGACAACGCGAATTCCCAGCGGCCTGACCGCGGTCGGATTTTCAATCATTGTAATCTTCAATACGCTGCTGGCGGTGCCGGCCATGGGTAGCCGGCCGGAGTGGCAGGCGCTGTGCGGGGCGGCGCTTGGACTCGCCGGCATTGCGCTCGTCTACTCGGGGGAACTGGGCGGGTTCAAGGGCTCGACGGACGCCTGGATTGGCATCGGGTTGGCGGTGTTCGCCGCGGCGGTCGCATCGGGCGGCAACCTTCTGTCGGCGAGGACGCAGCGGCGGGGTGTGCCGGTCATTCAGGCCAATGCCTGGGGCATGAGTTATGGCGCGCTCGCCATGGCGCTCTATGCCGCGGTGACAGGCAAGGCGCCAGCGGTCGAATGGACGATCACCTATGTGGGCTCGATGGTGTATCTCGTCACCTTGGGCACAGCGATCGCCTTCTCAGCCTACCTGTCGCTGATCCACCGCATCGGGGCAGGCCGGGCAGCCTATGCCTGGGTCGCGGCGCCGGTACTCGCGCTGATCCTGTCGACATTCTTTGAGGGCTTTGCCTGGCATCCGAGCACAATGCTCGGCGTTCTGCTTCTGGTCGCGGGTAACTTTCTCGTGCTGAAAAGCCCTCCAAATCCGTCCGTAGCACGCGCGGATTGATTCATCGTCGTGCAGCGGCGCTGCTTGCACTCGCATACTGAAATGGTAAGTCGCCCCGCCCAAGTTGCCTCTCCTTCTTCGTTGACTCAGGCCGCGACGGTCGCCGCCCGAGGCGATGAAGAAGGAGGGCCATAGTGGGGCCAAACCTGACTTCAACACCGCGCAGCAACATCAGCTCCTCGACATCACTGATGCTGAGGGTGAAGCGGAAATGCAATCACACGGCGTGCCGGATCGCGTCCGGGGGGACCCTGTGTCGCTTGAATGAGATCGGCCGCATCGTCGTCTCCCGGGTCGAGGCCCACCATGGGCGCTGAAGCGGAGACACGTTGGCGTTTGCCTGCCAACGCCAACTTGTCAGTACCTAATGACGTGCGAGACGATGAAGCGTGCTAGCGCCATTCCGTATCGGGCAGGGCCTTTATCCGCTCAATCGGCTCGGCGTGGCTTTCCCGAAAGGGAATGTTCTGAATGCGGTTTGGCCCTCGATAGCGCTGACCGCGTTCTTCAGCCAAAGAGACGACCGCCTCAGCGCGTGCCTTTGGGA
>CAXNFA010000330.1:0-3274 GCA_964201105.1 Alphaproteobacteria bacterium
CACCACCCCGCAGCGTCGCCGCCTCGGCAGTGACCGCCAGCGCGAGCTCGACTCCGGACGCCCGCGCGGCGGCTTTGGCGGGCACCGCTGGGGCCGTCGTCGCTGATGCCGGTGCCGGCATGCGCGGCGCCGTCGCCGCGGCCAGCCAAGGATCAAGGTCAAGGCGACCGAAGGCGAGCGTGGCATCGACCTTGGTCTGTGGCCCCAGCTTGATTGCAGCCGCCCCGGTGCCGCGCATGTCGCCAAGCTGGAAGGTGAGGGCGCTGACGGAGAAATCCTGCAACCCGCCCGCGACGTCGCCGCGCAGGGTCAGCGCTTGCCCGGCGAGCGCCGGCGGCAGCGTGAAGGCAAGGCCGCCCTTCTCCAGGGTTGCAGCCAGCGCAGAAAGCCGCGCGGCATCGCCCTCGATCTTGCCCTGGATACGGGGCGTGCCCCCCGCATCGGTGACCGAACCGCGCAGCGCCAGCTTCTCGCCACCCATCAGCGCCAGTTCCAGCCTGACCGGGGCGCTCGGCCGCTCCAGATCACCGAGTACGGCGTTGAGCGAGATCGGCAGATCACGGGCGCGCAGCGAGCCCTTGATGCTGAACGGACCATGGTCAAGCGTCGTCGCCGTCAGCGTCACGTTGACATCGTCGAACTGCTCCGCCTGGCCATGCCGGGCATCGCGCCACAGGATCTTGCCATTGATAATGACAACTTCCTGCAGCGCGACAGGCCTTGACTGCTTCGGTGATGTCGCTGCCGGCTCGGCACCGGGCAGCGGCGCTGCGTTGGCGGGAAGATCGGGCTTTGGGCCAAGATTCCAGTTCGCACGACCGTCCGCCAGCCGCTCCAGCAAGACGACCGGTTCGACCAGACGCAGGCTTCGCACGTCAATCTCGCCGCGCAGCAAGGGCCCGAAGCCGACAAGCACCTGCAGGCCGGACAGCGCCAGCATGTCGGGCTGCGACCCGCCTGACATGTTGGCCAGGCGAACATCGCGCGCCGTCAGCACAGGCTGGGGGAGAAGACGCAGGCTGAGATCTCCGGCGATCGCAAGCTTACGGCCGGTGGCCTCCTCCACAGCGGCACTGATGGCGCCTTTGTGGCGATTCCAGTTAACGAAATTGGGGCCGAGCAGTACCGCCGCCGCAAGAACGGCGAGCAGGGTCACGACAACGATCGCAGTTCTTTTCACCAACACTCCCAGCGTGAGCCCTGGCCAGCGCACCAGTCACGTCTTCCAGCAATCCTGTAACATTCGCATTCTCGCGTCATTAACGCTGTCAATTGCGGAAAGAATGCGGCGCAGCCAACGCGGCGAGGAATAGGGCAAGTCGGACCAGGCGCGGCGACCAGGCAAAACTCCGAGCAAAAACGTCCATGCCCCCGTGTAAGGTGGCGACGTTCGGCACCGGCCCCGCTAAGATGCGGGCCGTTCCGAGAGACGAACATCGTCCGACCTGGGGGGACCAGTATATGAAGGCTTCCGATCTTTTCGTCCGCTGCCTGGAGCAGGAGGGCGTAACCCACATCTTTGGCGTTCCGGGTGAGGAAAACGCCGATGTCATGATGTCGCTGAAGACCAGCAAGATTAAGTTCGTGCTGTGCCGCCACGAGCAGGCCGCGGCCTTCATGGCCGACGCCTTCGGCCGCCTGACCGGCAAGGCCGGCGTCTGCCTCGGCACGCTTGGCCCCGGCGCGACCAACCTCGTGACGGGCGTCGCCGACGCGAACATGGACCGCGCGCCACTCGTGGCCATCATCGGCCAGGCCGCAACCACCCGCCTGCACAAGGAAAGCCACCAGAACATGGACGCCATCGCCATGTTCCGCCCGATTTCCAAATGGGCGCAGACCATCACCCATGCCGGCAACGTGCCGGAGGTGGTGCGCAAGGCCTTCAAGCTGGCCGAGGCCGAGAAGCCTGGCGCCTGCATCATCGAATTCCCGGAAGATCTGGCGAAGCAGGACGTCAACGGCGTGCCGATGAACCCGGTGCGCACGCGCCGCCCCGCCGCCGACCACAAGGCCGTGGCCCGCGCCGCCGAGATCATTGGCGAATCGCGCAACCCCCTGATCCTGGCCGGCAACGGCGCGGTGCGTAAGCGCGCCGCCAAGCAGCTGCAGCGCCTGGCCAGCAAGACCGGCATCGGCGTGGTCAACACCTTCATGGGCAAGGGCGCGGTGCCGCGCACCGACCCGCATTGCCTGTTCACCATCGGCCTGCAGGGCAAGGACCATATCAACGCGGCGATCGACCAGTCGGACCTGATCATCGCGGTGGGCTATGACCTGGTCGAATACTCCCCTGAATTCTGGAACAAGACGCCGAAGAAGATCATCCATATCGACTTCTGGCCGGCCGAGGTCGATGACGCCTATGACGTCGACATCGACATCCAGGGCGACGTCGCCGATGCGCTATGGCAGCTCAACGAAGTCCTGAACGCGCGCTACGAGAGCAAGCTGCCGCTGTTCGACATCAAGACGCGCGCGCCGCTGCGCCAGCGTATCCTTGACGACTTCGCGATGGAAAAGGACGACAAGTCCTTCCCGATGAAGCCGCAGAAGATCCTGTGGGACGTGCGCGAGCACATGGGCCCCAGCGACATCGTGCTGTCCGACGTGGGTGCGCACAAGATGTGGATCTCGCGCTATTACCAGTGCGACGAGCCGAACACCTGCCAGATCTCCAACGGCTTCTGCTCGATGGGCTTCTCGCTGCCGGGCGCCATTGGCGCCAAGATCGCCTTCCCCGACCGCCAGGTCCTGTCGATCAACGGCGACGCCGGCTTCGCCATGAACATGCAGGACATGGAAACGGCGGTCCGCCTCAAACTCAACATCGTCATCATGGTGTGGCTGGACGGCGAATACGGCCTGATCAAGTGGAAGCAGCAGAACCACTTCAACGGCGATCACTTCGACCTCGCCTTCGGCAACCCGGATTTCGAACTTCTCGCCAAGGCCTATGGCATGTGGGGCAAGCAGCTCACCTCGCCAGACCAGCTGAAGCCGGCTCTGGTTGAGGCCTTCAAGCAGAAGGGCCCCGCCATCATCGCGGTGCCGGTGGATTATTCGGAGAACCGCAAGCTCACCAAGCGGCTTGGCGAAATCTCCGTCACCATCTGAAGAAGCCAGCCTGACAAGAAAAGGGGCGGTCCACGGGCCGCCCCTTTTTCGTTGCACTTCCGTCTGCCACGCGCGATGTCATCCGGCTGCTACCGTTCCTTTTCGGACGTTAGATCCGCACGATCTTCCCAGGATTCATGATGTTGAGCGGGTCGAG
>CAXNFA010000331.1:0-3271 GCA_964201105.1 Alphaproteobacteria bacterium
CGGGCAGGTTTTCGATGGCGATGTCGGCGTTCTTGAGCGCCACGGCCATTGGACCGCCCGCCGCAACGCGTTGCAACGCGACTGCGGCAGACGGGATGAGCCCGGCGCCTTCCAGTGCCTTTAATCCGGCTTCGATCCGGCGCATCGCCGTGTCATGCGCCGCGCCCGCATCGCCGACAAGCAGCACGTCGAAGCCCGAGCGTGCAAAGGCGACAGCCCAGGCGCAACCGATGATGCCGCGGCCAACAATGGCGGCGACGGTCATGCGAGCTTGCTTTCAGGAATGACGCGCAGCTCCATCCGTTCGGACGTCAGGGCTTCATAGCCGTTCTTCGTCACCAGCACCGTGTCTTCCAGGTGCAGCGCGCCCCATCCCAGTTCGTAATAGGGCATGTCCACATTCATGATCATGTTCTCTTCGAGAACATAGTCGGCGGTTTCGCCGTCATGCGTGCGCGGACCGGTGAGCACCGGGCTGTCGGTGTGCTCCAGACCGATGGAGTGCGGCGAGACATAGAAGTATTCGGGAAAGCCCGCCTTTCGCACGGCATCGATCGTCGTCTGGATAAGCTGCGAGCGGCGAATGCCCGGCCTGATCACCTCGCAGGCCGCCTGCCAGCCAACACGCATCGCCTTGATCCGGCGGTCGAGTTCCTTGCTCGGCTCGCCCAGCACGGCGGTGCGGCCGATATCGCCGAAGTAGTGTTCATACTCGCCCAGCGCATCGAAGAGGAAGGCCTCGCCCTTGCGCACCTTGCCCTCGGGCAGACCTCCCAGCACGGTCAGGATATGACCGCCGCGCCCGCCCCGCCGCGCATGTTCGACGTGATAGACAGTTTCCAGCTCCTGCCAGGTGGCGCCGTTGTAGGCGGCGGCGATGGCGCATTCCATGGCTTCCTCATTCACCTGCGCCGACTTGCGCATGATGGCGATCTCGGGCGCCGACTTCACCATGCGGATCTCGCGGAAGACATTGAGCGCATCGACGATCTCGATCTGGTCGAGACCCATTTCCTTCAGCCAGCCGGCGACGCGCGGATCGTCGCAACCGACCTTGCCTTTCTCGATCCCGCCCTCAAGCAGCGCGCGGCGCAAGCCCCAGGCCGAGGTGGCGGCCAGGTGCGGCGCGTGTTCGTCGGCGAGTCCCGCCCAGGTGCGTTCCAGCGGCGTCAGGGCGGCGCCGTCGCGGCGGGGCCAGCCCTTCCACACCACCGCCTGCGGCTCGCCCGTCTTCGGGTTGATGTCGCCCGCCTTTTCACGCCCGGAATAGTCCGACACCGCGATCAAGTTCGGCATCCAGGTGGGAAACAAGGACAGCCGGTCGAGCATGACCGTGCGCAGCACCAGCGTGGCCGGCGCTTCTTCCTTCTGCGGCAGCACGGCGTAATTCAGGAATGGCCAGCGGCTGTCGAACTGCGTGTCCCAGTATCCGCTGAGGTAATAGACATTCTGCGGGAAGGTGGCGATCAGGCCATCGAGCCCGTGCTTCTTCATCACGGCATGGGCACGCGGTTTGTTCAGCAGCATTGGTGCACTTCCTCTTGCAGGGCAGGTCTGGCGTCGAGAAGCGTCCAGACGTAACCGTCGGGAGCAGTAAAGGTGCAGGCGCGTGCGCCGAATTCGTCGGTCAGGATAGGGCTGACGGCACGCGCGCCGCCAGCGGCCACCTTGTCGCGCAAGCCGTCGAGATCATGTGTGCGCAGGGTATAGAGCGAGAAACCGAGGTTGCCTGGATTGGTGACGGCAAAGCCGTTTCCGTCGCCCGGCCGAGGATTGACGATGAAGACTCGCAGCTTGCCGGAAAGCTGGCGTTCTGGCTCCGGTCCCGACCGAACGTCGTCGAAGTCGACTTCGACCAGTTCCTCACCCTTCTGCAGGCCGGTCATGCCGCCGATGAAGTCACTGATCTGGTAGGTGTGGGTGGGCGACCGCTGCAGGCCCAGCACCGTGCCGTAGAATTCCACCTGCGCCATATTCCTGCGTTCGACGCAAATGCCCACCTGGGTGAACTGGCTACCGCCAAACAGGCTGTCATCGTTGTGTTTGCCGAAATTCGGCAGGTCGTGGCCGAAGCGCTGCACCACCACATGCCGCATTTCCGGCGTGAAGATCGGAATCTCCGACTTGCTGGGAAAGGACGCGACAAAGGGCTGCGCCTGGTCCGGTGTGACACCCACTGCGCGCGAGATCGGCTCGGTAAACCAGATTTCCTCCCCCTTGGCCTTCATCATGCGCGCATGGCTGGTCGCCATCTGGACGTTGCGCGTCTTGGCCACGGCCCAGCGGTTGCCGGGAATGCGCAGCGCCATCAGGCCGAGCCCGGGGCCGGCGCCATTCTGCCACTTCATCAGGCGCACCAGGCCATGGTCAGCGTCCTGATGCAGCAAGCGAAGCGATTCGAGCGGTGAGTCGACGCCGTAAAGCGCCGCGGCCTCGCCTGCGCCCAGCGTACCGAGCGGTCCCGGTCGGTAGCCGAAGCTGCGCCAGTAGGCAAGCGCGCGGTCGATGTCCTTCACACCGACGCCTACCTCGAACACGCCGCCCGTCACGCGCGCTTCCGCCATGCCTGCCCCCCTGATCGTCCGGAAAATTTACGCCAGAAGCCGGCGCTGGCCCTATAGTATTCGCCGCCAGACATGACACCGCAACCCCTTGCCATCAGTCATTCCACCGTCGATGCCAATGCATTGGGCGGCGAGGTCGCGCGTCTATGGGGAATGCAAGGCGGCCTGCGCTGCGAGTTGCTGTCGCGTGGCGTCAACGACTATTACATCGTGCAGCATGGCGGTACGCGCTACGCCGCGCGGCTGCTGCGGCACAACTTCCGCACGCCGCTGCGCAACCGTTACGAAGCGGCGATCATGCGCTTCTACAAGGAGCGCGGCTTCGCCGTCTGCGCCCCCATCCCGGCGGACGACGGAGAAGTATTGCATGAGGTGCAGGCGCCGGAAGGGCCACGCATCCTGTCGCTGTTTCCCTGGCTTCAGGGCGTCCCGCTCTCACGCGACGGCCGGCTCGAGCTGGTCGAGCAACTGGGCGCGATGGTGGCGCAGATGCATCTGGCGGAGCCGCAATTTCGCGTCGCCGAACCCTATATCGTCGACATGCCGACCTTCTTCCGCGACCGCGAACCTGCCCTGCGCAGCATGCTGGCGGAGCGGCCGGACGACGACGCCTATTTTGCCCGGCTGATCGAACGGCTTGGCGACGCCTATCGCCGGATCGATCCGGCGCAGGTGCCGCGCGGCGCCACGCACAACGACATCACAGC
>CAXNFA010000332.1:0-3267 GCA_964201105.1 Alphaproteobacteria bacterium
CGTTTTCCATCGGGTGCATGATGATGGCACGCAGTTCGATGACCTCGCCGCGGCGGGCGGTGGCGGGAACGCGGATTCGGGTTGCAGCGGCCATGGCTCAGAACCGCAGCAACAAGGAATCGCAGGCACCAATGGTGACCTGGATGCTGCGGGTCGCGCTCCAGTAGTAACCGTCACTCATCTGCGCATAGGCGCTGACATTCTGCGTGCCGCTGAGGCGGATGTTGGTGCCAACCTCGGCCCGCCCGGCGCGCGGCCCCAGCGTGACATCGATGATCAGGGCGCGAGGGTTGCGATCGGCGAAGACGAGGATGCGCTTCACATGGTCCGCCTCGGTCATCGGGCTTTGGACCGACACCTTGAGCGGCACCGAGTTGCCGCTTTCGGCCAGCGCCGGCAGGTCGATCGTGATACGGCCTGTCCGGGCGGTGGACCGTGCTGGACCAATCAACTCGTTCAACGCCGATTCCATTTCGGCCACGCCGGCCTGTGCCGCGCCGGGCAGCGCCATGACGGCCAGCGCGCCGAGCCCGAAGCTGGCGAGCGCCGTGCGGCGATTGTGAAGGATGGCGGAGCCGGTCATGCCGATACCCGTATGGTCCTGGATGCAAACACCCGAATCCTACTCCCTGTTCCCATGGAATCGCGTCATTCTGCGGTGACAGTCTGCAGATAGGCCACGATATCCTCGATGTCCTGCGCCTCCAGCATGGGCTGCCCGACATTGGCCCGGGCCACGCGATGCAGGCCTTCGGTGCGGTAGTAAGCCGGCATGATGCTGTCCGGGTTCTGCCGCTTGGGGTCGACCACGCGCAGGCGAATCTGCGCGGCACTGAGCCGGCTGCCGACACCGCGCAGATCCGGACCCAGGTCGCCGAAAACCGGGGCTTCTGCAATCGGCAGGGCATGGCAGATCAGGCAGTTGCCGCGATCCGAATTGGCCGCGATGACACGCCCGCGGCGCGGCTCGCCGGGCTTGGCGGTGAGCGGCTGCGGGATACCATCCTCCACCACGGTGAAGGGCACGAGCGGCCCGGTGGCCAGCGCTGGCGCGGCGACAACCAGCGCCATCGCCAGCGCGGTCAGGCGAATATTTCGGTGGTGATGTTGCTGTACCATGATTCTGCGTAGCGGGCTTCGAGTGCGCGGGCTTGCGCCGATGCCCCGAGCGGACTGGTTCCGACGGTGCCGGGAACATCAACGATGAGTCCGCTGTCGCCGGGCCGGAAGGCACCGAAAATGGCAAAGCCGTAATCGGCGGCAGCGAAGCTGTAGCAGGTGTTGAGCAGCACCGGCTCTTCCACCGGCCGGCCACGCAGCAGCGACACGATTGCCCGGGCGCAGACCTTGGCCTGGCTGTTGGCGGCAAAACCGGATTTCGGCATGGCGCCGGCGACGATCGCGTCGCCCACCAGATGCACCCCGGGCGCGACCTTTGATTCGAAGGTCCGCGGATCGACGGCGCAGAAACCCCTGCCTTCGTCGAGCCCGAGCGCGACTGCGACCTGGCCCGCGCGCTGCGGCGGGATGATGTTCGCCACGGCCGGCCTGAGATCGTCGAATTCCGTCGAGACGATGCCGTCCTTCGCCTTGACCGCGACGACGCGGCCGGACTGCGACTTTGGCCGCCACTCGACAAGGCCGGGGTACAGCGTCTTCCACGCCTCCTGGAACAGCGGCTGCTTCGAGAAGGATTCCTTGGCGTCCAGGATGATCAGCTTCGACTTCGGCTTGCTTGCCTTGAGATAGCCCGCGATCAGCGAGGCACGTTCATACGGCCCCGGCGGGCAGCGATAGGGATTGTCGGGCACCGCGATGACGACCACCCCGCCATCGTCCATTGCCTCGAGTTTGCGCCGCAGCAGAAGTGTCTGCGGACCCGCGTGCCATGCATGCGGCATGATGTCGCCGGCCGCCTCGTCATAGCCTTCGATGCCATTCCAGACGAGTTGGATGCCCGGCGCGAGCACAAGCCGGTCGTAGCTCAGGACACGCCCGCCCTGCAGCGTGACACGGCGCGCAACTGGATCGATCGCGGTCGCGGTGTCCTGGACCACGTCCACGCCGCCGCGCTGCATGGCGTCGTAGCTGAAGGAAATCGAGTCGATGCTGCGCTGGCCGCCGACGACCAGATTGCTGAAGGGACAGGTGACGAAACGGGCGTTGCGCTCCACCAGTGTCACATCGATGCCATCGTCGGTGCGGCGCAACCAGCGCGCCACACTGGCGCCGCCAAAGCCGCCGCCAATCACCACCACGCGCGGCCGTGCCTGCGCCAGCACACGGCCGGTTCGCAGCGCAGCCAGCGTTGCGCCCGCAGTGGCCACGACGAAAGCGCGGCGTGAAAGAGGTGCCATAAATTACTTCCTTGCGCTGAAGAAGGCGGCCAGCGCGTCGATCTGGTCGGATGTGTAGCCCTTGGCGATGAAGGTCATCGCGGTCCCCTTCACCGCGCCCGAGGCATAGTCCTTCAGGAGTTGCGCCATCTGCTTCCCGTCCTGACCACCGATGGCCGGGATGGCCCCCTGGCTTTTGCCGTCAATGCCGTGGCAGCTCATGCAGGCATTGGCCAGAATCGCCACGTCAGGCGCCTGCGCCGTGGCGGCGCCCGCCTGCGCGGACAGAAAAACCACCGTCGAAAAAATGAACGCTGCGGCGCGCATGGCCACTCGCCCCCGTCCGGATTGCTTGCTGACGCACGGAATCTAGCACCGCAAGGCAGCGAAACCGAAGACCTCGACGTCATGTCGCGCCGCAGCATTGTATGATGCGCCGCAGCATAAGCAGGGGCGCGCGCAATCACCTAGACGCGCTGAATGAATGTGGGATAGCCTTTCTCGCTAGGTATTCGGGTCCGAACCGCCTGTAAATTGTACACTTCCGACACGCCTGCCGCCGCGGCACGGACCTGCTTTCGCTCATCATTGCGCCACGGCGTGGCGTCGGGGCATTTGGACAGGAGGGGCCGGTGGCTACCGCACTCAAGATAAACGGCAAGCAGTACACGGTGGATGCCGATCCATCGACGCCCATGCTTTGGGTTCTGCGCGACAACCTCAACATGACCGGCACCAAGTTCGGCTGCGGGATCGCGCAATGCGGTGCCTGCACGATCCACATGAACGGGGAGGCTGTCCGGTCGTGTCAGCTGCCGCTGGAAGCGGCGGCCAATGCCGAAATCACCACGATCGAAGGCCTGACCTCCGACAACAAGCATCCGCTGCAACAGCTGTGGGCGGAAATGAACGTCCCGCAGTGTGGCTATTG
>CAXNFA010000333.1:0-3261 GCA_964201105.1 Alphaproteobacteria bacterium
AAGGGCGCGCCGATCGCGGGCCTGGCCACCGAGTGGAAGAATATCGACCCCACCACCTGGCGTCTCACGTTGCGGCCGAATGTGAAATTCCAGAATGGCGAGACACTGACGGCAAAGACCGTCACCGACCTGATCGCCTGGTTCAAGTCCGACGCCGGCAAGGCGTCGGTGGGCGCGCAGGGCATGGCGCCGGTCGCCAGCGCCACGGCAGTCGATACGATGACGGTGGAGTTCAAGACGACCACGCCGCGCCCGATCTTCCCCAGCATGGTGGCCGGCCTCTACATCGTGCCGGAAAAAGCCTGGGCGGAATTGGGCCCGGAGAAATTCGTCACCAACCCGATCGGCTCGGGCAGCTACCGGGTGACAAGCTGGTCGAATGAGGCGGTGCGCGCCGAGGCTTTCAAGGAGGCCTGGCGCCCGGCCAAGGTGCCGAAGCTGGAAATCCTCCGCCTGCAGGAGCAGGCAGCACGGCTGCAGGCGCTGCTGTCGGGCCAGATCGACGTGATGATCCAGGTCAATGCCGACGAGGTGAAGGCCATCGAGCAGGCGGGCGGCAAGATCGACAAGTCGCTGGGCACCGCGCCCATCCAGCTTGGCTTCGTGCTGGAGAACCCGAAGCCCGGCGTCGACAATTCGATGTTGAAGGACAAGCGCGTGCGCCACGCGCTGAACTATGCGGTGAACAAGGAAGCGATCAACCAGAACCTGCTGGGCGGTGCCTTCCCGATCAACACGCAATGGACCGTCCCCAACGCCTTCGGCTGGGATCCCGAACTGAAGCCGTGGCCCTATGACCCCGCGATGGCGAAGAAGCTGCTGGCGGAAGCAGGCTATCCCAACGGCTTCACGCTGACCGGGGAGGTCCGCGACTTCTTCGACATCTGGGCCCAGGTGACGCAGGATCTGGCCCAGGTGGGCGTGAAGATGGAGTTCCAGCGGGTTGTACAGGCCG
Source organism: Alphaproteobacteria bacterium (assembly GCA_964201105.1). Taxonomy (GTDB): domain Bacteria; phylum Pseudomonadota; class Alphaproteobacteria; order SHVP01; family SHVP01; genus CANJEJ01. The sequence goes on from CAXNFA010000333.1 coordinate 956, forward strand.
ACTGGCTGCGCAAATTCCTCGGCCAGGCCAACCAGCCGTCCCTTTGGGACGGACAGACATTTGGCGTCGCTCTCGGCTTCGGACCGGAGATGGACGCGAGCCGCATCGCCTTCTTCCAGTCCTGCCGCAAGAATCCGGCACACTACTGCAACCGGGATTTGATGCCGCTGCTTGACGCCATCGACGCCGAGTTCAACGTCGACAAGCGCAAGGCGATGCTGAACGAGCTGATGGCGAAGATGCGCGAGGACGCCCCCGGCATCATGCTGTTCGATCAGGTCGACTTTGTCGGCCTGGCCAAGCGGGTGAACGGCTTCAAGGCGGTCAACCGCGTGTTCAACTATCACGACGTGACGGTGAACTGAGGCGGATCAGGCGAGGCCGAGGCGCTCCACCTCGGCCCAGCCGGCCTCCGCGACAGGGCGGGCCAGCCGGCCCATGCGCTCGGCTTCCGTCGAGGCCGCCGTGCCGTCGCGCACGCGGCCCATGATCCCCTGCAGAATCGCCGCCATGCGGAACATGTTGTAGATCACGTAGTAATCGAAATCGGGCAGCGACGTGCGCCCCGTGCGCTGTGCATAGGCCGCGACATAGGCGGCTTCATCTGGAATGCCCAGCGCCTTGAGGTCATGCCCTTTCAGGCCCCGGAAGGAATCCGACGGCAGGCGCCAAGACATGACGTGATAGGCGAAATCCGCGAGCGGATGCCCCAGCGTCGCGATCTCCCAGTCCAAAACGGCAAGCACGCGCGGCTCGGTTAGATGAAAGATGACGTTGTCGAGACGGAAGTCGCCATGCACCAGGCTTGTCTCGTCGCGCGTCGGCAGGTGTTGCGGCAGCCAGGCGAGCAGCCGCTCCATTGCCTCGATCCTTTCGGTCTCGCTGGCGCGATACTGCTCGCTCCAGCGCCGGATCTGGCGGGCGACATAGCCGCCCGGGCGGCCAAAATCACCAAGCCCGATGGCGGCGGGATCGAGCTGGTGCAGCCTTGCCATCGTGCCATTGAGCGCGTCATAGAGCGCGCGGCGCTCGTCCGGCTCGAGCCCCGGCAATGTGCCGTCCCAGAAGATGCGGCCCTCGACATGGCTCATGACGTAGAAGGCCGTGCCGACCACGCTGTCGTCCTCGCACAGCAGCCAGGTGCGCGGCGCGGGAAAGCCGGCGCCATGCAGCGCCGTCATCACGCGGTACTCACGGTCGACCGCATGGGCAGACGGCAACAACGTGCCGGGCGGCTTGCGCCGCAGGACAAAGCGGCCCGAGGCAGCCTGCAGGCTGTAGGTCGGGTTCGACTGCCCCCCGGGAAACTGCCGCACGGTCAGCGGTCCACGGAAGCCGGGCAGGCGTTCACTCAGGAAAGTTTCCAGACGCTTCTCGTCGAAGCGATGGCTGGGCCTGACGGCGATGGTGTCGCTCATGCCCCGATTGGAGCACAGGTGCCGCTCACCGTCATCCCGTGATCGTCAGAGGATCTTCGGGCGCTTCGGCGGACCGTGCTCGTCGTCTTTGCCCGGCTCGGCCTCCTTCAGCAGGCTGACCATGCCATTGGGCTCCAGAACGATCTCGCGCACACCATCCAGCGTGTCACAGCCATGCGCGCGCAGCGCCGTGGCGAGATCCTGCCGCGTGATCTTTTCCTTGCGAAGCGTACGGTCGTCGAAGGAGTTGTCACGATAGAGCGTGAGGGGGCGGCCCTCGATGAACTGCTCCAGCCAACGGAAGCGGAAGGTCAGCCAGGCCACGACATGGTCGGTGAGCAGCAGGGAGAAGACCGCCACGATGCTGCCCCAGAACGAGGTTTCGCCGCCGGTCATCGCGTTCTGCGCGGCATCGCCGATCAGCAGCAGCACGATGATGTCGGAGGGGGCCATCTGCCCCACCTTGCGCTTTCCGACGATCCGCATGGCCACCAGCAGGCCCAGATACAGGCCCGATGTCCGCAATGCCACGAAGAAGAGACCCAGCCAGTCCATCGAATACCCCTCATACGTCCCTGATTCGCCACGGGTTACCGCACGAACGCTGCTGAACTTTCGGGGTGGCGTTGCGTTTGTGTGATGTGCGCCGTCTGCAGCCGCATCACGGTGGATCATTCGCCATGACGCAGCGGCATTTGGCGCTCCTCGCCACTCAAACCACAGGAGATGCCCCATGGCAGACCAGACCAAGATCACCAATGGCTCGCTGATTGCCTCGACCAAGGTGACCGGCACCACCGTTTACAACCGCGCCGGCGACAAGCTCGGCAGCGTCGAGGACGTGATGATCGACAAGATTAGCGGTCGCGCCGTTTACGCGATCATGTC
>CAXNFA010000334.1:0-3258 GCA_964201105.1 Alphaproteobacteria bacterium
TGGCCGCCGTGCTGTTGAAGATGGGCGGCTACGGCTTCATCCGCTTCTCCATCCCGATGTTCCCTGATGCGTCGGTGATGTTCACGCCCTTCGTCTACACCATCAGCGTCATTGCGGTGATCTATGCCTCGCTGGTCGCCCTGGTGCAGGAGGACATGAAGAAGCTCGTGGCCTATTCGTCGGTCGCGCATATGGGCTTCGTCACCATCGGCCTCTTCACCATGACGCAGCAGGGCATCGAGGGCGGCATCTTCCAGATGCTGAGCCATGGCCTTGTCTCGGCCGCGCTCTTCCTCTGCGTTGGCGTCGTCTATGACCGGCTGCACACGCGCGAGATCTCCCGCTATGGCGGTCTGGCCAACAACATGCCGAAATACGCCTTCGCCTTCATGGTCTTCACCATGGCGAATGTCGGCCTGCCCGGAACCTCGGGCTTCGTCGGCGAATTCATGGTGCTGGTGGGTGTGTTCCAGGTGAACCAGTGGGTCGCGGCCTTCACCACGCTGGGCGTGATCCTGAGCGCGGCCTATGCGCTGTGGCTCTATCGCCGCGTGATCTTCGGCCCGCTCAACAAGGCCGACCTCATGGGGATGCTTGACCTCAACCGGCGCGAGATGGCGCTGCTGGCGCCGCTCGTCATCCTCATCCTCCTTTTCGGCGTGTATCCCCAGCCCTTGCTGGAGGTGATGCATGCCTCCGTCGACAACCTCATCAGCCAGCACACGGCATCAATCGACGCGGCATCGCGCGTCGTCGCCGTGGGGCGCTAGGGCAGGGCCATGACTGCATCGCCGCTTCCCGACTTCATGACCGCTCTGCCGGAGATCTGGCTGGCGGTGGCCGCCATGGCCTTGCTGCTGCTCGGTGTGTTCCGCGGCAATGGCAGCACGCGGCTCGTGTCCTGGCTCGCGGTCGTGGCGATTGCCGTTGCCTTCGTGCTGGTGGCTGCCGCGCCGGCCGCGCGCGAGGTGACCTTCGCCGGCATGTTCGTTAGCGATTCCTTCGCCAAATTCGCCAAGGAGCTGATCCTGATCGGCTCTGCCGGCTCGATCATCATGTCGCTGGGCTATATCCGACGCGAGGGGATGGAGCGCTTCGAATACCCGGTGCTCATCCTGACCGCGACCATCGGCATGATGCTGATGGTGTCGGCCAACGACCTGATCTCGCTCTATCTCGGCCTTGAGCTGCAGAGCCTGTCGCTCTATGTCGTCGCCGCCTTCAAGCGCGATTCGCTGCGCTCGACCGAAGCTGGCCTCAAGTATTTTGTCCTCGGCGCGCTGTCGTCGGGCATGCTGCTCTATGGCTGCTCGCTGATTTACGGCTTTACCGGGACGACCAATTTCGACTCGCTGACCACGCTGTTCCAGGGCGGCGCCACCGCCAGCGTCGGCCTCATCTTCGGCATCGTCTTCCTGATCGCGGGCCTGGCCTTCAAGGTCTCGGCCGTGCCGTTCCACATGTGGACGCCTGATGTGTATGAAGGCGCTTCCACCCCGGTCACGGCCTTCTTTGCCGCAGCGCCCAAGGTGGCGGCAATGAGCCTGTTCGTGCGCGTGCTGATCTCGCCGCTCGTTGGCGTCGCAGCCCAGTGGCAGCAGGTGATCGTGGCCATCGCCATCGCCTCCATGCTGCTCGGCGCCTTCGCCGCCATTCGCCAGTCCAACATCAAGCGCCTGATGGCCTACAGCTCGATCGGCCATATGGGCTTCGCACTGGTCGGCCTTGCATCGGGCACCACGGATGGCGCGCAGAGCGTGATGACCTATCTCGCCATCTACATGGTGATGAGCCTTGGCACCTTCGCCGCCATCCTGGCAATGAAGGTGAGGGGCGAGATGGTCGAGAATGTCTCCGACCTCGCCGGTCTCGCGCGCAGCCAGCCTATGCTGGCCTTCGTGCTGGCGGTGTTCATGTTCTCGCTCGCCGGTATTCCGCCGCTCGCGGGCTTCTTCGCCAAGTTTTATGTCTTCAAGGCGGCGATCGACGCCGGGCTGTTCACCCTCGCCATCGTCGGCGTGCTGGCGAGCGTGGTGGGGGCCTTCTATTATCTGCGCATCATCAAGATCATGTATTTCGACGAACCCGCCGATGCCTTCGACCGGCCGGTGGCGGGCGAGCTTCGCTTCGTCATGACCCTGACCGGGTTGTTCACCTTGCTCTTCGTCGTCTTCCCGGCACCGATCCTGGCCTGGGCGCAAGGGGCGGCTGCCGCGCTGATGCCGTGACGGGGCTTCCGCCCTTCTTCGTCCACCACGCCTTCGATGAGATCGGCAGCACCAACGACGAGGCAAAGCGCCGCGCCACGCTGGGCGAACCCGCCGGTACCTTCGTCACCGCCGCGCGCCAGGTGCAGGGCCGCGGCCGCCAGGGCCGGACCTGGATCTCGCCCGTCGGCAACGCCTATATGTCGCTCGTGCTGCGGCCCGGCAAGCCGGCGGGCGAGGCGGCGCAAGTCTCCTTCGTCGCCGCGCTTGCCGTGGCGGACGTGGCGGCCGAATTCCTGCCCGATCATGCCGACATCCGCCTGAAATGGCCAAATGACGTGCTGCTGCGCGGCCGCAAGCTGTCCGGCATCCTGCTCGAATCGGCGCCTGGCACCAATGGCCAGCTGGCCTGGCTGGTGCGGGGGGTCGGGATCAACGTGCTGCGTAAGCCGGACACGCCGGGCCTTGGCACCTCCTTGCTGGACGAAGGCGCCGCGGGACTTGATGTCGCCATGGTGATCGAAAGCTATGCCCGCAACCTCGACCGCTGGCTCGCCAAGTGGGACGCGCTTGGCTTCGCCCCGATCCGCGATGCCTGGCTTGGCCGCGCCCGCGGCCTGGGCGAGAGCATCGAGGCGCGACTGGCTGCGACGACGCTGAGCGGCCGCTTCTCGGGCCTGGATGAAAGAGGTGCCCTGATCCTGGACATGCCGACAGGGGAACGTCGCATCATTCCCGGCGGCGAGATATTCTTTTCCCCGTCGCCGCCAGCGGGAACCTGACATGCTGCTCGTCATCGACGCCGGGAACACCAATGTCGTCTTCGCCGTCTATGACGGCGATGTGCGGCGCGGGCAGTGGCGCGCCTCGACCAAGTCACCGCGCACCGCCGACGACTATGCCGTCTGGCTGACCAGCCTGATGACGATGCAGGGCATCACGCCGGCCGACGTCACCGACTGTGTCATCGCCTGCGTGGTGCCGCCGGCGCTGTTCGACCTCGAGCTGCTCTGCAAGACCTATTTCAATGTCGAGCCGCTGATCCTGAAGC
>CAXNFA010000335.1:0-3255 GCA_964201105.1 Alphaproteobacteria bacterium
GCATCGCGCGCAAGCTCAAATAGCGCGATCGCGTAGCGACCCGAAATTCCCGAAACGATGGTCGTGTCTGTCGCCACGTGCGCGTGCCTTGGCTGATCCTGGATGGGAATGCCCAAACCCTTGAAAGGATTGAGCAATTTGACAGGCGAGGTCGGCTTCGCGCCCCCGCCTTTTTGGCCGCGCGTTACCTAGCACACGAGTATAGGGGTTGCAACCGACTCCGTCGCGGCAAAAGGCCGGAAAACCGCGCTATTCGACCACCGCCTGTGAATTGTTGTGCGGCACGGCATCGCGCAGCCGCTCGGTCTCGTCGCGCAGGATTTCTGTGGCCCGGGTGAAGAAGCCGAGCAGCAGATCAAGCGACGCCGGGTCATAGCCGGCGCAAAGCACCGCCATTCGGTGCGCGAGGCCCGCATACAAAGGCCCGATCCGCTGACCGGCGGCCGGATTTGGCCGCACGATGACCCGGCGGCGATCACCGGGATCTCGCTCGCGGGTGACATAGCCGGACCGCTCCAGCCGGTCGATCACGCCGGTAATGGCCCCCGTCGTCAGGCCCGAGGCGCGTGCCAGCTCGCCTGCCGTCGCCGCGCCGTTCAAATTGATGACATCAAGGCATTCGAGGTCGGTCGGGTGCAGCCCGACCTGGCCTGCGACCGCCTGTGTAAGCAGTCCACCCTGTGCGCCGGACAGGCGCATGGCCCGCATTAGCGCGGCATAGGGCAGGTTTGGGTTCATCTCAGTCATAAAATTATCTTATTGACTAAGATAATTCGGCGCAATACCGTCCCGCTCCCTTGGCCCGCGTTCATCTCCGGCCGACCGTGGATATTGAACCATGACCACCCCCGCCCTGATAGCCGACCAGCTCACCAAGACCTATCGCAACGGGGTGCAGGCGCTGGCCGGCGTCTCCTTCCAGGTCGCGCCCGGCGAGATATTCGGCTTGCTCGGCCCCAATGGCGCCGGCAAGAGCACCACGGTCCGCATCCTCGCGACGCTGACCCAGCCCGATGGCGGCAGCGCCCGCATCGGCGGCCATGACGTGATGACGGACCCGCAAGGCGTGCGCCGGACCATCGGCTATGTCGCCCAGGCCTCGGGCGTCGACCGCTGGGCCAAGGGCCGCGAGAATCTGGTGCTGCAGGCGCAATTGCAGCGCGTGCCGGCGGACAAGATCGACGCGCGCGTTGACGAGCTGCTCGCCTGGGTCAACCTGACAGAAGCGGCGGGCCGGCTGGTGAACACCTACTCCGGCGGCATGAAGCGGCGCCTCGACATCGCCATGGGCCTTGTCCACTCGCCATCACTTCTGTTCCTGGACGAGCCGACCACCGGCCTTGATCCCGAGACGCGCGCCGCACTGTGGCGCGACCTGCGGCGCCTGCGCGATGAACGCGGGCTCAGCGTGCTACTCACCACGCATTACCTGGAAGAGGCCGATGCGATGTGCGACCGGCTCGCCATTGTCGATCACGGCAAGGTGGTGGCTGAAGGCACGCCGGAAGACCTGAAGCGCACCATCGGTGGCGACCATGTCGTCATCGAAACCGCGGAACCGGACCGCGCACTCGTCCTGTTGCGCGCCGTGGCGGGCGTGACCACGGCCGAACGCGAGGACAATTTGATCACGCTGCGCGTCAACCACGCCCCGACGATGGGTCCGGCGCTCGTCGCCTGCCTGACCCAGAGCGGCCTGACCGCTATAAGCCTGAATATCGCGCGCACGACGCTCGATGATGTCTATCTCCACCACACCGGGCATCGCTTCGACGCGCAAGCCGTGTCGGGTGGCAAAGTAGGGGCCAGCCGATGAGCTTCGTTGCCGATAGCTGGCACCTGTTCCAGCGCCACCTGCTGGCGACGCTGCGGCTGCCGATCTGGATTGCCATCACGCTGATCCAGCCTGTCATCTGGCTCGGGCTGTTCGGCCAGCTGTTCCGCCGTGTCGTCGACATCCCGGGTTTCGAGACCACGTCCTATATCGAGTTCCTGACGCCCGGCGTCGTCGTAATGAACGCACTGTTCGGCGCCGCCTGGTCGGGCATGGGTCTGATCAACGACCTGCAGGAAGGCGTGGTCGACCGTATGCTGGCGACGCCGGTGCGGCGTGGCGCATTGATCGCCGCCCGCGTGCTGCATGCCTCCTTCACCATCGGCATCCAGTCGCTCATCATCCTGGCGCTCGGCCTCGCGCTCGGCGCCCATTTCGCCAGTGGCATCCTTGGCGCGCTGACGACGCTGATCCCGGCCATGCTGCTGGGCGCGGCCTTTGCCGCGCTGTCGAGCGGCATCGCCCTGATGACGCGGCGCGAGGAAACGCTGATCGCCATCGTCAACTTCTTCGGTCTGCCGCTCAGCTTCCTGTCGGCGTCCTTCATGTCGGCGGCGCTGATGCCGGATTGGGTGCGGGCGGTGTCCACCGTCAACCCTGTCAACTGGGCGGTGACGGCCGCGCGTGCCGCCGTGGCCGGCGGCAACTGGACCACCGTATGGGTTAACTGCCTGCTGCTCGCCGCCGTGGTCATCGCCACCAGCGTCTTCGCCACGCAAGCCTTCCGCACCTACCGCCGCTCAGCATAGGGCGATCTAGAAAAACGAATACGGATCGACGTCGATCTGCAGGCGGACGGTGCCGGGGGCAGGTACGCGCGTCACCCAGTCGCGCACGATCGTCTGCACGGCCACGTCACGGCCGGCCTTGAGCAGCAGCCGCCGCCGATGCCGTCCGCGCAACAGGGCGAGCGGCGCGGGCGCCGGGCCCAGGACGTTCACCCCCGCCATGCGCGGTGCCTGACGCGCCAGCGCCTGGGCATGGCGGTCCGCCGCGCCCGCGTCCTCGCTCGAGACGATCAACGCGACAAGGCGGCCATATGGCGGCATGCCATGTTCCAGCCGCGCGCCCTTCTCCTGCGCCATGAAGCCAGCGCGGTCGCCCGAGGCGAGCGCGTGGATCACCGGATGTTCCGGCATGTAGGTTTGCAGCAGCACGCGCCCCGCCCGCTCGGCGCGGCCCGCACGGCCTGACACTTGCGCCAGCAATTGATAGGTCCGTTCCGCCGCGCGCAGGTCGCCACCGGCAAGGCCAAGATCGGCATCGACCACGCCGACCAGCGTCAGCATCGGGAAGTGATGGCCCTTCGCCACCACCTGGGTGCCGATCAGGATGTCGATCTCGTGGTCGGTCACCTGGCGCACCAGTTCGGCGACCGAGGCCGGGCCAGTCAGCGTGTCGCTCGCCATCACCGCGACGCG
>CAXNFA010000336.1:0-3238 GCA_964201105.1 Alphaproteobacteria bacterium
TTGGCGCCGCTGGGCCGACAGCTCCTGCGCCGCGATCTCACGCATGCGTCTGCCTACAACACCTATGTCATTGAAGCGCTGCCGCCGGGACCGATCGCCAATCCGGGGCTGGAGTCGCTGCGTGCGGCGACAAAGCCGATGGCGACGGACGATCTCTACTTCGTCGCCAGCGGCGATGGCGGCCACGCCTTCGCGAAGACGCTGGATGAACACCTGCGCAACGTGGCGCGCTGGCGCCAGATCAACCGCGACCAGGACTGACGCGCGAACAGGCGATGCTCCTGAGCCGCGCGGACTCTTCCGTCAATTCGAGAGACAGCAGGTAGTCGCATCGTGATCAATACTTGCGGATGCTGATGGGCATCACGGTGCTCCTGCGTTGGCGTGCGCGGCACGACCTTTCCGTGGCGCCAGCCCGCCGCCCATACTAAAGTGATCACACCGTCAACACAGCCCGCGAGTTCCATTGGCCATCAACAGCATGACCGGCTTCGCCCGTACCGAGGGCCTGCACGGCGACGTTTCCTGGATCTGGGAATTGAAAAGCGTCAACGGCCGCAACCTCGACATGCGCATGCGCCTGCCGGGCGGTCTCGACGGGTTGGAAGGTCCGCTCCGCGCCAAGGCAACACAGCGGCTGTCGCGCGGCAACCTCAACGTCAACTTGCAGCTCTCGCGCGCCGTCGCGCAGCAGGAAGTGCGAGTCAACGAAGCCGTGCTCGGCCAGATCCTCGATATCGTCAATGACCTCGAAGGCACGCGGGGCACGCAGCCGGCGCGCATTGATGGCATCCTTGCCCTGCGGGGCGTGCTCGAATTTGTCGAGGCGACTGACAGCGAGGAAGAGCGCATCGAACGCGAGGCTGCCGTCCTCGCCTCCTTCGACGAGGCGCTGGATGCATTGGCCATCTCGCGGCGCGACGAGGGGCGTCGCCTTCAGGCCACCCTGCAGGAACTTGTCGATTCCATTGGCCGCCTGACGGCGCGGGCAGCGCAGGCCGCCGAAGCCCGCCGCGACCAGATTCGCCAGCGACTGGAAACGCAGGTGCAGGAAATTCTTGGCCGCGTGCCAGCCATGGCGGAGGATCGCATTGCGCAAGAGCTCGCGATGCTCATGGTGAAGGCCGACGTTTCGGAAGAGATCCAGCGCCTGACCGCCCATGTCGAGGCGGCGGTCGATCTGCTTGAATCGGACGAGGCGGTGGGGCGCCGGCTCGACTTCCTGTGCCAGGAATTCAACCGCGAGGCCAATACGCTCTGCTCCAAGGCGTCGGACATTGACCTGACGCAGATCGGGCTGGAGCTGAAGGTCGTCATCGATCGCCTGCGCGAGCAGGTCCAGAACGCCGAATAGCCATGCGCGATCCGATTCGCCGGCGCCGCGGCTTCATGCTGGTTCTCTCATCGCCGTCCGGCGCGGGGAAGACAACGCTGTCGCGCCGCGTGCTCGAACAGAACAGCGACTTCGTGATGTCGGTGTCGGCAACCACGCGGGCGCCACGCCAGGGCGAGGTCCATGGCAAGGACTACTATTTCGTCTCGCCCGAAGAGTTCGAAGGCATGGTGCAGCGCGGCGATTTTTTCGAGCATGCCACCGTCTTCTCCCACCGCTATGGCTCGCCGCATGACCCGGTGATGAAGGCGCTGGATGCGGGCAAGTCGGTCCTGTTCGACATTGACTGGCAGGGCACCCAGGCGATCAGCCAGCGCGCCCGCGACGACCTGGTGACGGTCTTCATCCTGCCGCCCAGCATGGACGACCTCGCGAAGCGGCTGAAAAGCCGGGCGCAGGACAGCGCCGAGGTGGTGGCCGCCCGCATGGCCAAGGCGGAGGGTGAGATCAGCCACTGGAGCGAATACGATTACGTGCTGGTGAATGACGATGTGGATGCCTGCGCCCGGGCCCTGCAGCACATCATCGAATCCGAGCGCCTCAAGCGCGAACGCCAGGTCTGGTTGCTCGACTTTGTGCGAAGCCTGACAGGACAGAAAGGCTGACGCGCAATTTGCCCGGATTCTCGACAAGCTTCCAATATCCCGGGCGTTGTTGGTGCCGATAACCCGGCGCTTCGGAGCCAAGCGCTAGCAAAAGCGAAACGGACAACAAGCCGGCCACCACCATAGGCGTGGTCCACGATCGGCATTCAGATCAGGATGTCGTTGTCGACGACGAGAACGGTTCAGCGGCGGGAAGCCGCATCGAAGGCGCGCGCCAGCGCGGCGAAGTCGGCGATCGGCAATTGCTCGGCGCGCAGGCTGCCGTCGATTCCCGTCGCTGCCAGCAGGGCGTCGCTGCCGACCGGCAGCTGGCGCAGGCTGGCGCGCAGCATCTTGCGCCGCTGTCCGAAGGCCGCGGCGACGACGCGTTCCATGGCTTCCCAGCGCGCCGGCGCCAGCGGCTCCGCGCGCGGCGTCAGCAGGATGACACTGGAGTCCACCTTGGGCGGCGGCGTGAAGGCGCGGGCCGGGATGTCGAAGGCGCGTGTCACCTTGCAGATCCACTGCGCCATCACGGCCAGGCGGCCATAGGCCTTGCCGCCGACGGGCGCGAGCAGGCGGTCGCCAACTTCCTTCTGGAACATGAGCGCGAGGCTGGCGAAGAGCGGTGCCTGCTTGAGCCACCCGATCAGCAGTGGCGTGCCGACATTGTAGGGGAGGTTGGCGATGACGTGCGTGGGCCCGTTCGCCAGCGCGGACCAGTCAGCCTCCAGCGCATCGCCCTCGATGACGGTGAGCCGGCCGGGCCAGGCTGCCTGCAATTCTGCCAGGGCGGCAATGCAGCGCGCATCACGCTCGATGGCAATGATGTGCGCTGCCGGTGATTCCAGCAGGGCCCGCGTCAGGCCACCAGGGCCGGGGCCTACCTCGATCACCGTGTGGCCGTCGATCTCGCCGGCGGCGCGGACGATGCGGCGTGTCAGGTTTAGATCGAGCAGGAAATGCTGACCCAGCGCCTTTCTGGCATCGAGTCCGTGCATGCGGATGGTGTCGCGCAGCGGCGGCAGGCTGGCGGGTGTCGGCGCGCTCATGTTGCGCCGAAGGCAGCGCGATGCCCCGCCATGCTCTCTGCCTGGTGCAGCGCGGCGATCAGGCTGGAGGGATCGGCGCTGCCGCTGCCGGCGATGTCGAAGGCCGTCCCATGGTCGGGCGAGGTGCGGATGAAGCTGAGCCCGAGCGTGATATTGGTGCCACCAGCGAAGTCGAGCGTCTTGATCGGAATCAGCGCCTGGTCGTGATA
>CAXNFA010000337.1:0-3238 GCA_964201105.1 Alphaproteobacteria bacterium
CGGGAACGCACGGTGACGAAGAAACTGTCCAAGGCCGCCGTCGAGACGCTCGCCATCATCGCCTATCACCAGCCGGTGACGCGCGCGGAGATCGAGGAAGTGCGCGGCGTGAGCCTGTCGCGCGGCACGCTCGACGTGCTGATGGAGCAGAATTTCGTCAAGATTCGTGGCCGCAAGCGCGTGCCCGGCCGGCCGGTCACTTATGGCACGACTGATTTCTTCCTGACGCATTTTGGCCTGGAGGCGGTGGGTGACCTGCCGGGCATGGATGAGTTGAAGGCCGCCGGCCTTCTGCGCTCCGTCGTGCCGCCGTCGGTCATGTTCAAGGAGCAGGCCGTCGACAAGGACGATAGCGACGAGGATCCGGAGAATGACGGCGGCGAGGATCCGCTCGAGGAGGGCGAGGCCCTTGTCGCGGGACCGACCGTCGCGGCACCGGACGCACCGGAGGTCGAGGATGAAGGTGGCGAGGCCGAGCGCGAGGCCTCCGCTGAAGCTTTTGCCCCCGAAGAGCCTTTTGCTGGCGCCGAGGCGGATGAAGACGATGATGTGACGCCCGTGCACCGCGCCCCGGCGCAGCAGGCCGACGCCGTGCCGGTGTCAGCCAAGGGTGCCGAAAAGGACTGAAGGCAAGGTGGCACGGCGAAATCCTGCGTGGCTGCAAAGCCCGCAGGCAGGAGTAGCGCCTGAATTGCGCCTGTGGCGAAACGGCGGCGCAGCAGGTGTCACCGCGCCACCTTTCGTGTCGTCTCGCCGTTAGCGCGAGCCAACCGGCGCGTCGCGATCGACGCGCTTCCACTCCGTGGACCGCTTGTATTCCGGCATGGACTTGAGCTGGTCGTGGCTGAGCGACGAGATGACGATGTGCTCGTCATGCATGCGCAACTGAGTGAGATCCACCGTCACCTGGCGTTCGCCGAAGCCCCAGAAGCCGGTATCCTCCACCGACACCAGCGCGGCCGTGACCTGGCCCTGCTGGTTGAAGAGGATGTCGGCAATCTCGCCCACTTCCTTGCCCTGCGTGTCATAGATGTCTTCGCCGATCAGCCTGCTGGCGTTGAGCGACGAGATGGATGGATCAATCTGCGGCGTTGCCGGGGCAGGCGTGTTGGCGGTGACGACCGACGCCGGAGGGGCCGGTGGTGTCGTGCTCGTCTTTTCCGTCGTGGTCGTCATGGTACCGGATGGCGTCGGCTGCACCACCGTCTCCTCCGATGTCTTGGTGGTCGATCCGTCGGGATTGACGGTCGTGGTGGTGGATGACGCCGCGGCGTCGGGCGCCGGCAGTGGGGATGTGGTCACGCTCTGCGCGATTGCAGGACCTGCGAGGGCGATGACGGCGGCCGAAGCCATGAGGAATGCGCGCATCCGTGTCTCCTTTGGGTCGAAATACGGTTCACGGGAACAACCACTTCGCATCGCCACAAGTTCCGGGCCGCAGCGGTATTAGGCAGGGCCAAGCTGCGCTGTTCGACGGAAGTCACAGGGGGTGCCGGCAAAGCGTCCCGCTGCGGGGCGATTGACCGTCCTTTGTCACAGGCGCCACAGCTGTGCCTCGTGCCACAAACCATTTGAGCCCTTCTGGAACGCGGGGCCGCCTTAACGCGGAACGCGTGCGTCCAGGCGGCGTTTGCGTGCTGGAGTCCTCCAGCCCGAAGTGACAGCCATGTCGATCAAATCCCTGCGCAGCCTTGCTCTCGCCGCGGTCGCCGTCAGCATGCTGGGTGGTTGCGTGGCCGGCGTCATCGTTCCGGTGCCCGCCGGTTCGTCATCGAGCAGCGCGAGCGACAAGCAGCGCTAGCTGTTTCGCCGATCCGAGTCACGTTGTGTGGCGGTGCGGTAGCCAAACCAGCTTTGTGCCGCGCAACGGTCGGCAAGTTCATGCCGCTTCACTGTGCGATTCTCTCGGCCCGCATCATTCCAGAATTGCCACCGGACCTGTTGCCTGCCGGACAAGTGCGGCGTATTGCCGTTGAAATTCGGCGAGGCGAAAAGCGTGATTGGACGGGAAGAAACGGCTTCCCATCTGGCAAGAGCGAGACAGCGGATGGCTGTTACCTGCGCCCGTTATTCAGCTGACCCGCTTGAACGGGGCGCTCCGTGTTCCACCGGGAGCTGGCAGGAAACGCCCGGTTGAATTTCCTAAGTAATTGATTTTAGATATTTCCTTGGCTTTGCTCCAGCAAACTCGCGGAGCCGTGAATGGTGCGAACGACAACGGCTCGCAATTGCTATTGCGACCGGATATCACTTGCAGTATCAGGGTAGGGCCAGCGGCGGGACAACGCCGCGGCACAATTTCTGCGCCGGCGCGCGGCAGCTTCCCCGGCGTCATCCTCAACGGAGGCCTCATGAAAACCTGGATCCAGACCACCCTGCTCGCCACGGCGACGGCCGCGCTTTTCGCCGGTCCGGCGCTGGCGCAGGACAAGGTTGTCAACATCTACTCGCATCGCGAGCCAAAACTGATTGAGCCGCTGCTCGAAGCCTTCACCAAGGAAACCGGCATCAAGACCAATGTCGTCTTCGCCGATAAAGGCATGGTCGAGCGCCTGAAGGCCGAAGGCGTCAACAGCCGGGCCGACCTGGTGCTGACGGTCGACGCCGGTCGCCTGAACGACCTCGTTGAAGCCGACCTGGTGCAGCCGATCACCTCGCCCGTGGTGAAGGCCAATGTTCCGGCGGCCTTCGCGCACCCGAACGGTCTCTGGTATGGCATGTCGCTGCGCGGCCGCGCCATCTATGCCTCGCGCGATCGCGTGCCAGAGAATGTCGCAAAGGCGCTGACCTATGCCGACCTCGCTGACCCGAAGTGGAAGGGCAAGGTCTGCACACGCGCGGGCGACCATGAATATAACGTGGCACTGCTCGCTTCGGTGATTGCGGACAAGGGCGAAGCGGAAGCCCGCAAGTGGCTCCAGGGCCTTAAGGCCAACCTCGGTCGCAAGCCGCAGGGCGGCGACCGCGAGCAAGTGCAGGCGATCCAGACCGGCCAGTGCGATGTCGCCATCGCCAACACCTATTATTACTTCCTGATGCTAAGCAATCCGCAGCAGAAGCCCTGGGCGGATTCTGCCCGTCTGGTGTTCCCCGACCAGGCCGGCAAGGGCATGATGATGAATGTGTCGGGCATTGCGCTGACCAAGGCGTCGCCCAACAAGGCCAATGCCATCAAGCTCGTCGAATATCTCTCGGGCGAGAAGGCCCAGCACATGTATGCCGAGCTGAATGGCGAGTA
>CAXNFA010000338.1:0-3233 GCA_964201105.1 Alphaproteobacteria bacterium
GGTCTGGCCGCCATGGCGCGGCCCCTGCAGCGCGGCAAGGCCCGCGATCACCGCCTGGTAGGGCGTGGCGCGCGTGGCGGCAACCACCCGCGCGGCATAGGCCGAGGCATTCAATTCGTGATCCGCGCTCAGCACCAGCGCCGCGCGAATCACCGCGGCCGCCTGCGGCACGCGCCACAGGTCGGCGAGACGTTCATGCATCGCGCCCTGCGTGTCATCGAAGCCGGGCAGCAGGCCTTGCGCGACGAGATGCAGGATCTGCGCGCCGCTGCGGGCAACGCCGCGCGGGCTCAGGTTATGCGCCCGCTCATCCGTCGCCCCTGCTGCCGCCAGCAGCGCAATCGCCCGGCCCGGTCCGGGGAGGCCCGGCATCTCGAGGGCAACCGGCGGGGGCGCCGCGAACAGCGCGGCATCGTCTGACTGCCAGAGAATTCCGGCCACGGTTTCAAGACTCGCTGCCGCCGCCAGCCGCACCGCATCCCGCCCCCGGTAATAGAGCTGGCCGCGGTCGATCAGGGTGATGGCGGAATTCAGCAGGGGCTGCGCCGCCTCCGATTCCGGCGAAGGCCCGCCCGCCGTCCGCCGGCGCAGCGCCCGCACATCGGCGGCGTTATAGGCCTTCACCCGCCCCTGACCGGCTTCCGCCCGGATCAACCCGCGGCTGACATAGGCATAGAGCGAGGCCCGGGTGATGCCGAGTTCCGCCGCCGCCTCGCGCGCCGTCAGGGTGGCGCCTTTATCTTGACTACTTGATTGCATGATTCAATATTGATCATAGATCGCCCGCATCCGATCTTCCAGCCGCAACCTGGGAGAAAAGCGATGAGCGGACTGGATGGCGTGGTGGCAGCGGACACGGTGCTGAGCCATGTGGATGGCGAAGCGGGCGAGCTGGTGGTACGCGGCAAGGCGATCGACGGCCTGACCGGCCATCTCGATTTTGCCGCCATGGCGGTGCTGCTCTGGGGTGACTTGGCCCCCATGCCCCGCAACCGGGCGGCGCTGGTCCCGGCCCTGGGGGCGGCGCGCGTGGCGGCGGCACGGCTCGTGCCCGGCCTGCTCGAGACGGCGAAGGGGTTGAGCGTGGTCGAAGGCCTGCGCGTCGGCCTCGCGCTGCTGCCGGACCAGGATGGCGACAGCGACGCGCTGGCGGCCGCATCCGCCGTGCCGGTCTTCACCACGGCGCTGTCGCGGGCGCGGCGCAAACTGGCGCCACTCGATCCCGATCCTGCGGCTGATCCGGCGAGCGACTTCCTGCGCCTGCTGCAGGGGCGCGATCCGCACCCGGCGGAAGCGGCGGCGCTCGATGCCTATCTGGTCACCGTCGCCGACCACGGCATGAATGCCTCGACCTTCGCCGCGCGCGTCGTCGCCTCAACCCGCGCGGGACTGATCTCCAGTGTGCTGGCTGGGCTGTGCGCGTTGAAGGGTCCGCTGCATGGCGGCGCGCCGGGGCCGGTGCTCGACATGCTCGACGCCATCGGCACGCCCGACAATTGCGAGACCTGGCTGCGCGCGGAACTGGGCAAGGGCGAACGGCTCATGGGTTTCGGCCACCGCGTCTATCGCACGCGCGATCCGCGCGCCGATGTGCTGAAGGCGGCGCTGCATCGCCTGGCCGGCGCGCGCGGCGGCGACATCGGCCGGCTGGTACTTGCCGAACAGGTGGAACGCACGGCGCTCGCGTTGCTGCAGGAGAAGCAGCCCGGCCGCAAGCTCGACACCAATGTCGAATATTACACGGCGCTGCTGCTCGACGCCGTCGGCATCCCGCGCGACCTTTTCACGCCGGTCTTCGCGATGGGCCGCGTGCTCGGCTGGGTCGCCCATGTGTGGGAACAGGAGAAAAGCGGCCGCCTGATCCGCCCGCAGGCACGCTACATCGGGGCGATGCCGGTTTGGCCAACTTCCCGCGCTGTTCTGGCCGCCAACCAGAAAGCGGAATAGGCCGCACAACAACCAAAAACGCCTCGCCGATCATGCAACTTGCCGCCTCCGGGTATGTTTGATAGCTGTGGCTTTCACACAGCGACGATAGTTTGGATAATTTCGTGACTTACAGGATAAAAATCCTTGGCGCCGGGTCCATTGGCAACCACCTCGCCAATGCAGCACGCGCCATCGGCTGGGCCGTGGACTTGTGCGACATTGACCCTCGCGCCCTCGTACGAGCGAAAGAACAGATTTATCCGTCACGCTATGGGCGGTGGGATGACGGCATCCGCCTTTTTGCATCCGGTGATGCGCCGAAGGGTGGATACGATCTGATCTGCATCGGACCCCCCCCCCGATGTTCACGTTGAACTCGCGTTGCAGGCGCTGTCGGAAAAGCCGCGGGCGCTTCTGATCGAAAAGCCTGTATGCGGACCAGATTTGACAAATGCAGCGGAACTTGTCCAACGCGCGTCGTCGATGGGCGTTGCCGTGTTCGTCGGCTACGACCATGTCATTGGAAAGGCTGCCCGTCGCGCCTGCGCTTATGCAACCCAACCAGACTTGGGTACCGTTACCACTCTTGATGTCGAATTCCGCGAACATTGGGGCGGAATTTTCAACGCCCATCCTTGGCTTGCCGGTCCGTGGGAGAGTTATCTCGGATACTGGCGCCGTGGGGGCGGCGCCTCTGGCGAACATTCTCACGCGATCAATCTCTGGCAGCATTTTGCTCACACTGTCAAAGCCGGGCGAATTGTCGAGGTTCAGGCCACCCTCGACATGTTTAAGGACGAGCGGGTCGACTATGATCGCCTGTGCCTGATGAACCTGCGCACGGAGAATGGTTTGACGGGGCGCTGCGTCCAGGACGTTGTTACGCAACCGCCGCGCAAATGGGCCCGCATCCAGTATAGCAACGGCCACATTGAATGGCAGTGCGGCAGGGAGCCGGGAGTCGATAGCATTTCGGCTGCCTTGCCCGGTCGCATCGCCGTTGAAGAAAGAGTGACGAAGACGCGCCCCGATGACTTCATCGAGGAATTGTGGCATATCGAGGCCGCCATGGCAGGAGACGCGACTCAATCGCCGATCTCCCTTGCGCGAGGTCTCGATACAATGCTTGTGGTCGCTGCAGCCCATCTCTCCCACCAAAGCGGGCAGCGCGTAACCATCGACTATTCAAAAGGCTGCGTTCCCGAGGCGTTGACCATCCGCTAGATCGGCAGTGACGATGCGTAATCAGAAAAAGTTCGATTTCAAGAATCTGCACGTTCTTGACCTTGCCAACAACCACCAGG
>CAXNFA010000339.1:0-3231 GCA_964201105.1 Alphaproteobacteria bacterium
GCTGACGGTGCTGGTTTGGCACGCCGGGACCGTCACCGTTCTCGTCGCGCTTTTTGGTCTGGTGGCCCGGCCCCTGTTTCACCTGATCCGCATCCGGAATCCGCGCTTCGCCCGCTGACGCAGGCCCGTCCGCTGTGGCAGACTCTGCCAGCATGACGCGTTTGCCTTTCCTGATCAGCCGCCGCCGTTTTCTCGGGCTTGCCGCCGCCGGCGGCGCCGCGAGCATTCTTGCCGCCTGCGGTTTCCAGCCCATGTACGGACGGCAGGAGGGGCGGCGGCCCGGTTTTGACGCCTTTTCCGAAGTCGCCATCGCACCGATCCCCGAGCGCATCGGCCAGCTTATCCGCAACCGCCTGCTCGATCAGGTCAACCCTTATGGCGAGCCGGGCGCCGCCCGCTACACGTTGGGTGTCACCTTTGCCCGCAACCGGGTGGGCGTGGCGGTGGACCGTGACCAGACGATCACGCGCTACAACCTGACGCTCGTCTGCTCCTACATCCTGACCGAGAATTCCAGCCGGACCATCGTCACGCGGGGATCGACCCGGGCCGTGGCCGCCTTCAACATCGTCGGCTCTGAATTTGCCAACATCGCGGCCGAGCGCGATGCCGAGGAACGCACCGCCGTTTCGGTCGCCGACGACATTGCGTTGCGGCTGGGTGCCTATTTCGCCGATCCCAACCGGCGCGCCGGCTAGCCGTGCTGCTGAAAGGGCGCCAGATCGAGGCCTTTGTCCGCCGGCCAGACCCCGGGATTCGCGCCGTTCTTGTCTATGGTCCCGATGCAGGGCTGGTCAGCGAGCGCATTGCCATGCTGGTGAAAAGCGTCCCTGGGGCTGTTGAAGATCCGTTTCGCTATGCCGAGTTGAACCCATCGGTACTTAAGGATGGCGCCGCGCTGAATGACGAGGCAGCTGCGTTGTCTCTCACCGGCGGCCGGCGTGTCGTTGTCGTCCGCAATGTAACGGATGGCCTGGCGACCAGTTTCGCGGAGCTTGTCGATGGTCAGGTGCCGGGTGACAGTCTGGTCGTGGCGGAGGCGGGCGACCTTTCCTCCTCCTCCACCCTGCGCAAGGTGTTTGAGAAGGGCCAGGCCGGCGCTGCCCTGCCCTGTTATGCCGATTCGGAGGAAGACCGCATTGGCCTGATCCGCGCCATGGTTGAGGATGCCGGGCAGCGGATCGAGCCGGCAGCGCTTGATTATCTTGCCAGTTCCCTGCCGGCGGACAGGTTGGTGATGCGCCGCGAGGTTGAAAAGCTGCTGCTCTACAAAAGCAGCGAAAAGGGCACGATCAGCGCGGAAGAGGCTGAAATGGTTGTTGGGGACGCTGCGGCCGTGTCTCTCGACGATGTTGCCTTTGCTACAACCGGCGGCAATCCGCCGAGCCTCGACCTGGCCGTCCAGCGTGCGCTGGCCGATGGCAATGATCCCATTGCGATCATCAGCGCTGTGCGGCGGCATCTGCATCGGGTGCAGCTGGCATCCGCCGCTTACCAGGGTGGCGTCAGCCCCCAGGCAGCGATGGACCGGCTGCGCCCGCCAGTTTTCTTCAAGCGCAAACCCGAGTTCCAGGCGCAACTGCAACGCTGGGCGCCCTCACAGATCGACCAGGCACTTGATCTGCTGACGGAAGCGGAATTCGATTGCAAGACGAGTGGCCTGCCATCTGATGCGGTCTGTAGCCGGGCCTTGCTCCGAATCGCCAATGCCGGCCGACGGAACGCGCCGCGGAGGGGATGATCCGATGCCGAATGTTCCGGCATGGAGCATTGCGCCACTAGCGGAACGAAATGTCTATCCGGCCTTGCCGACATGGTGGGCGAGGCGGCGGCAAACTTCATCAAGCTGTTCGAGGGTGCGATAGCTGATCTTGACCTGACCGCCCTTCTTTTCGCCTTTGAAGGTAACTTCTACCGTTAATCCAAGGGCTTGAGAAAGGTTCTGTTCCAGCTCTCGCGTGTTGGGATCTTTCTTGCCCGGAGTTGTTGCTTTAGCAGAACGTTTTTTCGTCTGCGGGGCAGCCTCTTCAACTTCCCTTACCGTCATGCCGCCGCCAATAATCTGCCTGGCCAAGGCGAGGGGGTCGGCGGCAGCAAGAAGCGCACGGCCATGGCCGGCCGTGATCTGGCCGGCGTCGAGCATGTCGAGCACCTCCTGGGGCAGATTCATCAACCGCAGGGTGTTGGCGACATGGCTTCGGCTCTTGCCGACCAGCTGCGCCACCTGTTCCTGCGTGCGGCCGAATTCCCCAAGCAGCCGTTCGTAGCCCTTGGCCTCTTCGACCGGCGACAGGTCGGCGCGCTGGATGTTCTCGATCAGGGCGACTTCCAGCGCCTCGGTGTCGTTGAAGTCCTTGATGACGACCGGCACCTGGGTCAGCTGGGCACGCTGAGCCGCCCGCCAACGCCGTTCTCCAGCGACGATCTCATAGGAATTGGGCGCGCCATCGACGCGGCGCACCAGGATCGGCTGAAGGATGCCGTGCTCGCGGATTGACGATACCAGGTCGCTGAGCTGTCCTTCATCAAAATGTAGGCGCGGCTGATAGCGATTCGGCTTCAGGAACTCGATCGGCACGTCCTTTGACGCGCGCGCCTTGTCGAGCTGGCTGTAATCATCGGCCGCATCGCCCATCAGGGCTGACAGGCCTTTGCCGAGTCCTTTGCGGGTGTCGTCCGCCATGGCTAGCTCCGGGGTCACGCGGCCACCGCCGGCGATTCCTCGCGCCGCAGGAACTCGCGCGCCAGGTCCATATAGGCCCGGCTGCCCGAGCAGGTGTGGTCATAGATCAGCGCCGGCTTGCCGTGCGACGGCGCCTCCGAGATTCGCACGTTGCGCGGAATGATGGTGTCGAACACCTTGTCGCCGAGATGGCCGCGGGCATCCTGGGCCACCTGCTCCGACAGGTTGTTGCGCTTGTCGAACATGGTCAGGACGACGCCCTGCAGCTCAAGCTTGGGGTTGAAGCTCCGCTTCACCAGCTCGACGGTGCGCAGCAATTGCGACAGGCCTTCGAGGGCGAAGAATTCGCACTGCAGCGGAACAAGAATGGCGTCCGCTGCCGTCAACGCATTCAGCGTGAGGAGACCGAGCGCCGGCGGGCAATCGATCAGGATATAGTCATAGTCGGTTCCGGCTGCCTCGAGCGCGTCGCGGATGCGGAAGCTGCGGCGATCGACGCTGATCAGTTCCAGTTCGGCGCCGAGGAGGTCGACCGTGGCCGGCACGAT
>CAXNFA010000340.1:0-3230 GCA_964201105.1 Alphaproteobacteria bacterium
CGGGCGGCAAGGCAATCGAGCCGTCGATCCCGAAGCTGACGCGGGCCGGCCCCTTCCCGCTGCCTAACCTGCTGTTCGACGGCGGCGGGCGGCAGTGGATTCCGGTGCATGCCATCGTGCCGCATTCACGGCTGGTGGCGCTGATTGAGCGGCTGGAACAGTATTTCGCCGACAAGGCCGACACGCTGCAGGCGCATGGCATCGACTGGGGGTTCTTCCTCGCCCCGGCCACCACGCAGGCGATTCGTGTCGAGCCCTGCTTCTTCTTTCCCGACGCGCCCAACCGGCTGCGCCGGTCGTTCTTTCCCGAGGACGAGATTGCCCGGCTGGCCCCGCTGCCCGCCAACCCGGAGGCACATGCGGCGGTGCGCGCCATGCGCCAGGACATCGCCGCGCTGGCGGTGGATTTCGGCGCTGCCCATTTCCAGATCGCGCGCATGTATCGCTATCGCGAGACGCGCGAGGTCGAGACCTTCGCGCTGCTGCAGACGCTCAAGGCCTATGTCGATCCCCGGGGCCTGATGAACCCCGGGGCGCTTGGACTGTAGGTTTCCTGCGCGCGTATCTCTGATCGATGGATCGCCTTTGGCGACCCATCCGACCGGACCGTGCTTAGGCGACGCGCGAGCGGGCGCGCGGGCCGAAGATCAGCCAGAGGATCAGGCCGAGCAGCGGGAAGATGATGATCAGCAGGATCCACAACACCTTGCCGCCGGTGGAGGCGCCGGATGACACGGTGCTGACGATGGCCCAGATGTTGGCGATCAGCAGCAGCAGACCGAAAATGCCGGCAACTTCGATTCCCATTGTAAACCTCTTCTGGGCGAATCCCTTCCGGGCGAACCCGTTCTGGCCACGGCCAAATCCATAGCCGCAATAACGGCCGGATGAACCTGCGGTTCCCCTTTGCCGCCTGGAGGGGAACCTGCGGTTCCCCTTTGCCGCATATAGGCTATCCTGACCGCCATTTCCACGCAGCCATTGGGGCAGATGCGTCGATGTCCGTGATTTCGCTGGATGAGCTGGTGGCACGCATTGCCGACGGTGCCCTGCTGGGTCTGCCATCGGATCGCCGTGGCGTGGCCATGGCGGCGACCCGCGCGCTGCTGCGCCGGCGGCCCAGGGGCCTGCGGCTCTACAACATGCCGACCGGCGGAATGCAGACCGACCTGCTGATCGGCGCCGGCGCGGTGGCGGAGATCGAAACCTCCGGCGTGAGCCTGGGCGAATTCGGCGCCGCGCCGCGCTTCGCCCGCGCCGTCACCAGCGGCAGCGTTGTGATCCGCGATGCCACATGCCCCGCCATCCACGCGCAACTGCAGGCCGCAGAAAAGGGCGTGCCCTTCCTGCCCATCCGGGGCCTTATCGGGTCGGACGTCCTGACGCATCGCGCCGACTGGCGGGTGATCGACAACCCGATGGCCGATGCCGGCGATCCCCTTGTGCTGCTGCCGGCCGTGACGCCCGATGTGGCGCTGTTCCATGTGGCGCTCGCCGACCGCGACGGCAATGTATGGGTCGGGCGGGAGCGCGACCTTGTCACCCTCGCCCATGCCAGCAGAACGACGCTGGCGACGGCGGAGAAGATCATCGACGGCAGCCTGTATGACGACGAGCGGCTAGCGGCGGGGGCGCTGTCGAATTTCTACGTCAGCGCGGTGGCGGAGGCGAAGCACGGCGCCTGGCCGCTGGCGCAGCCCGGCCTGTATGAAGACGACGCCGATGCCATCGCCGCCTATGCCAGCGCCGCGAAGAGCGACGAGGGCTTCGCCGGCTGGCTGGCCGAACACGTCTTCGCATCGCGGCAGGCGGCGCAATGAGCGCGTATCGCCCGGAAGAATTGCTCATCGCCGTCATCGCCCGGCTGCTCGCCGGCACGCGGCATGTGGCGATGGGCGTGGCCTCGCCCATTCCCGGCTCCGCCGCGCTGCTGGCGCGCGACCAGAATGGCGGGCTCCCGCGCGTCTCCATCCTGGGCAGCCCGCGCCACACCTTCTGGAGCGACGGCGGCAAGGAGTTGTTTGATTGCGCGGCGCAGGGGCGCATCGACGCCTTCTTCCTGTCAGGCGCGCAGATCGACGGCCAGGCCAATGTGAACCTGGTTGGAATCGGCGACGGCTATCCGCAGCAGAAGGTCCGCTTCTCCGGCTCCTTCGGCTCGGCCTTCCTCTACTTCATGGTGCCGCGCGTCATCCTGTTCCGGCCCGACCATGACCGGCGCGTACTGGTGCGGAAGGTGGATTTCATCAGCGCGCCGGGCGTCAGCGAGCCGGGGGTGCATCGCCCAGGCGGCCCTTATGCGCTGGTGACCGGCAAGGCCCTGTTCCTGTTTGACCGCGCGAAGCAACGCTTCCGGCTGGAATCCGTTCATCCTGGTGTCAGCATCGACGACATTGTCGCCAACACCGGCTTTGATTTCGACCGGCCGGCGCAGGTGCCGGTGACGCCGGCACCCGACGCCGCCACGCTCGCCCTGATTCGCGGCCCGATCGGCCGCGAGATCGCCGAAGCCTATCCGCAATTCGCCGCCGACATCCTCGGCATACGCACGGCAGCATGACATGACAGAGCAAGCACAGAAGACCGGCGCATTGGCCGGAACGAAGGTGATCGACCTCACGCGCGTACTCGGCGGCCCCTATTGCTCGCAGATCCTGGGCGACCATGGGGCCACCGTACTCAAGGTGGAGCCGCCGCAGGGCGACGAGACGCGCGACTGGGGCCCGCCCTTCGAGCATGGCCTGTCGGCCTATTACGCCGGGCTGAACCGCAACAAGCGCGCCATGGCGCTCGACCTGTCGAAGCCCGAGGGGCGCGAAGTGCTGATGCGCCTGCTCGCCGATGCCGATGTCTTCTTCGAGAATTACAAGATCGGCACGCTGGAACATTGGGGCATCGGGCCCGACGAATTGCAGAAGCGCTTCCCCCGCCTTGTCCATGCCCGCATCTCGGGCTTCGGCGACAACGGACCCTTCGGCAAGATGCCCGGCTATGACGGCGCGGTGCAGGCGTGGTCGGGGCTGATTTCCATCAACGGCAACCCGGAAGCGGGGCCGGTGCGGATGGGCATTTCCATCGTCGACATGGTGACGGGGCTCTATGCCGCCAACGGCATCCTGATGGCGTTGCGCGAACGCGAACGGTCGGGCAAGGGACAGTTCCTCGAGGTGGCGCTCTATGACGCCGCCATCTCGATCCTGCTGCCCTATGCGCATAACTGGCTGATGTCC
>CAXNFA010000341.1:0-3228 GCA_964201105.1 Alphaproteobacteria bacterium
GGCACCTTCGACACCAGGCATTTCGTCTTCCCGCTGCACGACCGGCCGCAATATGATTCGCCGGAACATGTCTGGTAT
Source organism: Alphaproteobacteria bacterium (assembly GCA_964201105.1). Lineage (GTDB taxonomy): Bacteria > Pseudomonadota > Alphaproteobacteria > SHVP01 > SHVP01 > CANJEJ01. The sequence continues at coordinate 79 of CAXNFA010000341.1, forward strand.
GCGGGCGACGATCTCCTCTTCGTCAAGATCCGCTGGGACCACCTGAAGACCACCTATGAACTGGTCGAGTACAAGGAAGGCGCATGACCGAACCGAAGAAGCGCCGCCACTACAGCGGCAAGATCGTCTATATCGGCGACGAGATCGGCGAACGCGGGCGCGAATGGTTCGATGTGACGGTCGAGCCCGATGGCACGCGCACCTTGCGGGCCAAATGCGAGATCGATGGCTCCACCGTCCACAACACCCGCCTGCTGCGCGACGTCACGCTGACGCTGGACGCCAACTGGCTGCCGCAGGATGCCTTTGTCCGCATCAGCGCGAATGACAGGTTCATGGGCTCGTCCTGGTTCCGCTTCGGCAACGGCTTTGTCGAATGCGAAGGCTTCACGGCGGGCGAGGGGCGCTTCTCCCAGCGGGTCGAGGTCGACAGCTGGCCGCGCAGCTTCGGCGCCCATCCGGTGGTCTGCGACATCTGGCATCTGGCCGGCTGGGACTGGGCCAGCCCGGAGAAAAGCCAGCGCTGGAAGACGATCATGTCTTCGCCGCTGTCGTCGGGCGCATCTGGGCCGATGATCGGCAAGTCAGGCATCCACGCCGAATATCTCGGCAAGGAAAAGGTGACGGTGAAGGCCGGCACCTTTGATACGCATCACTTCGTCTATCCGCTGACCAAGACGCCGGGTTTCACGCCCGAGCATTGCTGGTATGCGGGCGACGACCTGCTCTTCGTCAAGATCCGCTGGGACACGCTGAAGACGACCTACGAGCTGGCGGAATACAGAGAAGGCTGAGGCCATGATGATCACCACCGGCCAAAACCGCCGCCGCTACAGCGGCAAGATCGTCTATATCGGCGACACCACCGGCGAGCGTGGCCGCGAATGGTTCAACATCACGGTCGAACCCGATGGCACGCGCACGTTGCGCAGCCAGGTTGAAATCGACGCGGCCGAGATCAACAAGACCCGGGTGCTGCGCGAGGTCACCTACACGCTCGACGCCAGGTACCGCCCGCTCGACGCCTTCGTGCGGATCACGGTGGACGACAGGTTCGGTGGATCGTCCTGGTTCCGCTTCGGCGAGAAGGAAGTAGAGTGTGAAGGCTTCACCGCGGGTGAAGGCCGCATCTCGCAGAAATTTCCGGTGTCCGCCTGGCCGAAAAGCTTCGGCCCGCATCCCGTGGTCTGCGATATCTGGCACCTGGGCGGCGGCTGGGACTGGAGCAATCCGGCGACACGCCAGAGCTGGACTGCGATCATGTCGTCGCCGCTGCCGAACGGCGCCTCGGGCCCGATGATCGGCCACCAGAAGCTGGAGGTCGATTATCATGGCGAGGAGAAGGTGACGGTGAAGGCCGGTACCTTCGACTGCAAGCATTTTTCCTTCGTCAACAGCCACCGGCCCGGCGCCGCCGCAGAGCACATGTGGTACACGGGCGACACCGACATCCAGTTCGTGAAGATTCGCTGGGACTATTCCAGGACCACCTACGAGCTTGTCGAGATCCACGACTGGGCCGACGGCAAGAAGGTGTGATGCTGCTCCCCTCGCCTTGGTCCGGCTGAAATAGTAAAACAGCGTCCAGTCGTAGAATTGGAGCCTGGTCATGGACGCCCCCGTCAAGGAACCGCTCAAGGCCTTCCACCCGGAATCGGCGGGACGGCCCTTGCCGCGCTCCTTCCGCAACATGGGCCGCCACGCCCTGTCGCAGCCCTATGGGCATGACGACTATGCCTGGCTCGACTTCATCATGATGTGCCACTTCCACATGCAGCAGCGGGTCTTCCCGGGCAATGAGAAGGCCTGGGCCGCGCGTGGCCATGCCGAAGCCCTGCGCCGCTTCGGCCGCGAGCCGAAGGACCGGCGTGAGGTGCGCAGCGTGATGGAACGCGACCCCTATTGGCAGATGTGGAGTGCGCTCAAGCGCAACACGCAGGAAATGTCCTATGACGTGCGCAATGCCGCCAACGACCGCGCCGCGCCCGCCGTTGCCGAGAAGGCTGCGAAGATCGCGCGCGGCAGGACGCGCGGTTCGCTGACGCTCGATCCGGCGCTGGCGGTGCCGCGCTATATTACGGCCGTCGACATCCACCTGCAGCCCGGCGGCTACAACACCGATGACGGGCAGGGGGTCTATGCCGGCCTGTCCTATGATTCCGGTTCCGGCCTGATGACGGGCGGACAGCATGGCGCCTTCAACGACAATGCCGGCTGGTCGCTGGTCAGCTTCCTGCGCGCGCAGTATCCCGACCTGAAGCCCAAGGTCATTGTCGATCTGGGCTGCACGGTGGGCCACAACACGCTGCCGTTGAAGCAGGCCTTTCCGAAGGCCGTCGTGCATGGCGTCGATGCCTGTGCACCACCGCTGCGCTACGCCCATGGCCGTGCTGAAGCGATGGGTGTGGCGATCGACTATTCGCAGCAGGATGCCGAGGCAATGAACTTCGCCGACGCATCCGTCGATGTCGTCACGACCTCGATGTTTCTGCACGAGATTCCGCGCCCCGCAATGGCGCGCATCGCCAGGGAAATTCATCGCATCCTCAAGCCCGGCGGCGTGATGGTGCATGCGGAACAGCCACCCTATGAGGGCCAGCCGCCCTATGAGCAGTTCATCCGCGAATGGGACACCTATTACAACGCGGAACCCTTCCGCTGCCCCTTCCGCGACATGGACCCTGTGGCCTGGGCCACGAAGGCGGGCTTCGCGCGCGACAAGGTCTTTGCCGGCATGAGCATGGCGACCAACATGACCGACGACGGCCTTCAACCCGGCGGCGGCGCCTGGTTCATGATCGCAGCGCGGAAGTAGGAGAGACAGCCATGGCGTCGGTGCGACAGGCGGTGAGTGTGGTGGTGGTTGTATGCGGAAGTCTGCTCCCGATGACCGCCCTGGCGAATTCCATCGATGGCAACTGGTGCTTTCGCGACGGGCGCCATGTCGAGATCCAGGGGCCGCGCATCGTCACCGCTTCGGGCAAGACCCTGGCCGGCGACTACAGCCGGCACGCCTTCCGATACACCATTCCGGCAGGCGAGACAGACGGCGGCCAGGAGGCTCAGATGAGCCTGGTCAATGATGAAACGGTGCTGGTGCGCGTCGGCGCCGATGCCGCAGCGCCTCCGCAAACCTGGCGGCGCTGCAAG
>CAXNFA010000342.1:0-3226 GCA_964201105.1 Alphaproteobacteria bacterium
GATGACGCCGCCGCAAATGACGGGGCAGTTCAGCCAGCCACCGCGCTCCTGAGAAATAATGTGCGGAGAGGATCCGCGACAGAAGGTTGGCAGCTTGGCGGCGTGCCGGATGTTCTCGGACGACTCGCAGGCACCATCAAGCACGACGCCGACGGCTCCCGCCTGCAACGCTCCCCGCGCCATCGACCAGCCAAAGACGGCACAATCTGTGCGACCCGCAGCGTCGATCACGATGACATCTCCGGGCTTGGCATACATGTTGGCAAGGTAAGTCATGGACGAATCCTCTGCGTGGTCCGCTCGCACCGTAAAGGCGGGGCCGCAGATGCGTGATGCGGGGTCGAGGGGCTTGATGGCCGCGTTCATGGCTTGGCGCGGCCCGGCTGCCATAGCTGCAAAGAGGAATAAGGTGTCCTCGATGCGTTTCAGGAGGTCCGTGTTTGGACGCTCAAAGTCTGTTGTTATGGTGTAGCGCGCTGACATTGAAAGTTACCTTTCGTAAAAATGAACATCGGAATTGGACACAAACGGTTCAGGCACCAGCATCGCCAGACTCAGATTGTTGAGCAGGCTTCGATATTCGTTGCCCGCGCTGGCTTCCAGGCTTCGACCCACGACCCGGTTGCGTACTTCGCGTGCACCAGTCTAATTTCTGTCGGTACTTTTCGATCAGGGCTTTGCCAGCAAAGGCGGTGGCGGCTGCGGCTTCACACGCCATCCCCTTCTGCGCACGCAGGGTTCTGCTGCTTTCTCCCCCTGAGCCGGATCACCAGGCGGGAGTTTGTCGCCCGGTTGACCTCGTGCATGCCACCTGGCCGATGGCGGCCAGCCATCCCCGCGTCATGCAGCGCTGCCGCACAAAAAGACAGTTTGTCTGTCGATGATCTCAGGTGCCACGCCCTCGTTCTTCAGGAGTATCCGCAAAAATTTGATCGCGGCGGCCGCGTTCCGGCGCTTCTGACCAGCACGTTGAGCACCTTGCATTCGACATCGACGGCCCGCCACATATACATGCGGCGCCCAGAGATATTCACCACCATCTCGTCGAGATACCACCTTATTTTGGGGATCCCGGCGCCGCCGGAGATCGGACGCGATCAGCGAGCTGAACTTTTTGACCTGGCAGCGAATGACCTCCCGGCCGACCTCAACGCCGCGCTGCAGCATCAGTTCCTTGACATAACGGGTGCTCAGGGTGAAGCGGAAATACAACCACACGGCGTGCCGGATCGCGTCTGGCGGGAACCTGTGTCGCTTGAATGAGATTGGCAGCATTGTCCCCCTAAATAGGACCCATCCAAGCCCCAAAAGGGGAGGCAAGCTGGCATTAGCCTGTTAGCACCGATCACCCTTGGTAACCTCTAGTTAACCAATCAAAACTAATTGTTGCTAACTCCGGGCGTTGCAACAATCCTCGTGCAATAGCCGTGATGAAGGTTGAGGCAGGCGGAAGAGCGATGTCGGAAACGGAGATCGAAGGCGGCAAGGGGCGAACCAAGACACAGGCGCGCCTTGAACTGCGGCAGCTAAGCGGCGCGCAGAAGGTGGCTGCCGTTATCATGGCAATCGGTGAAGAGCGCGCTGCAAAACTGTTCACCAAAATGGACAATGAAGAGATTCGCGAAGTCTCTAAGTCAATGGCTTCGCTTGGAACCGTAAAGTCTGACGTAGTGGAAGAGCTATTCCGAGACTTTGCCCAAAAGTTTACAGGCGGTGGTTCTCTGATCGGATCCTTCGACAGCACAGAGCGACTGCTGATGAAAGCAATGCCGGCCGATCGCGTCGCGGACATCATGGAAGACATTCGCGGCCCTGCCGGCCGTACGATGTGGGAGAAGCTCGCTAACGTTAACGAAGCGACGCTCGCGGCCTATCTGAAGAATGAATACCCGCAGACAGTTGCCGTCGTGTTGAGTAAGATCAAGCCAGACCACGCGGCGCGCGTTCTCAGCGTCTTGCCTGAAGAGCTTGCAGTCGAATGCGTGATGCGCATGCTGCAGGCCGAACCGGTGCGCAAAGAGGTACTCATCAACCTTGAGCAGACACTGCGCGCCGAATTCATGGCAAACCTGGCGCGGACCAGCAAACGTGATAGCCACGAAATGATGGCGGAAATCTTCAATAGCTTCGACCGTTCCACTGAAGGTCGCTTCATGTCTGCGCTGGAGGAGCGAAACCGGGAAGCTGCCGGGAAAATCAAGTCCCTGATGTTCACGTTCGAGGATTTGGTCAAGGTGGATCCAAACGGTGTTCAAACATTGCTGCGCGGCGTCGACAAGTCCAAGCTTGCCATAGCGCTCAAAGGTGCATCAGAGCCTATACGTGATCTGTTTCTCAGCAACATGTCGGAGCGCGCTGGCAAGATTTTGCGTGAAGACATGGAAGCCATGGGGCCTGTTCGCCTTAGCGATGTGGATGCCGCACAGAGCGAGATCATTTCGCTTGCCAAGCAACTTGCTGACAAGGGCGAGATCGTCATTGCCGATGGCGGCGGCGACGGCGAACTGGTCTACTGAGCTCCGCACTTAATAGTGCCTCCCTTGTCCGATGTATTTTCTGATTCAAGCTGTCCGGAGACTGCAGGACCCTTGGATGGGACGAACGCCGTTCTGGCTCAGTGATGAGGGGTGATCCCGGATCGTACACTGGTTGCTGCGCGGCCGCCGCGGACCGTACTGAGTCGGTGACCGGCCCGTGATCTTGGAGTTGCTACTTCAGATCAGCCGGGAATTGCAGGAAAGTGTGATGGCGATGCGGGCCCAGCCGGCACAGCCCCGCCGGGGGTGCTGCCCAGAATCCGACAATCAATCCTGAGTTGAGTATCCGGCGCGGCGCATATTGGCGTGGGGCCCGCGGCCGATCACTGGCGATGTCGGTTGGCGCAAACGGGATATGCCGATCGCGCAGGGCCTCTCTCCGATGTCAGCGTCATGCCTACTTCTGCCTCGTAACGGGCAATCCACCGCTATCCCTATTCTGTGGCTACCGCGCGACATTCAGACGCCTGAAAGGCGGAAATGGAAGTCGCGGCCGGCAAATGCGCCAAGGGGTAGTTCACTATGAAGTCGATCTCTCTTCTGCTCGTCGACAAGAGCGAGCTCTTTCGTGAAGGGCTGCGGCGAATTCTTGCCGACTCGACCTTCCTCGTGGATATGGAAGCATCCTCGCTTCATGACGCTGCGCAGGTACTGGGAGCAAGGAAACCGGACCTGGTGCTGTTTGACTT